>JAABTZ010000014.1 GCA_011389605.1 Desulfobacteraceae bacterium | reverse complement strand
TTCAATCTGTATCCCCTCGGAGCCGGCCTCGATGCCGTGGGTGGTGCCGTTGTTTAAGGCAATCCAGTCGGGGAAAAAATCATGGGCATTTAATCCCTGGATTAGAAACAAGGCTTCCTGAGGTGTGGACATCCCGGTTTTGCCCTTGATTTCGCCTATCTCGGTTTCATGGCCGGCCCATTTGGGTACGTATGGCCATAGTTCGATATTGGCCAGCAGATTTTCGTCATCAGGCAAATGCGAGGCATCAATGGCAATGGATGTAATGCCTGCGTCAAAAAGACTGGGAATTTCCGTTTTGGCGCTTTCAATGTCTGCCGGGCCTTTTATTCCGTAATGGTCTGCATGGACGGCCACGGGAATGGTTATGCCAAGCTCGTTGCACAGATCATCGACAAATCGTGCAATGTTCCAGAAATTAATTGCGCAGTATCCGCTCTCGGATTTTGCAATTTCGATGATAATGGCAGAATTGGCCCGCTGGGCGGCCATAAGAGCCCCACGAATAACGAAATAGTTTCTTCCGTTGGCGGCCATGGCAATGGCTTTGCCTTTTTTGAGCATGGCCCTGTCAATGAATTTGCCGCTTACGATCAGGGCTCTGGAGTTGGGAAATAATTCCACCACATTGGGCGGCCGGCCGATTTGCAGAGCCTGTTCAAATGCGTCCTGGTATGTATCCATTTTATAACCCCCTTCTTTATTATGAAAGTCTTGCTGGTTTTCAAAAAAATCTTTATCATTTCTTATTTGTTCTATAATTTCAAGGATTTCCTTTTTGCATGATTGCGGTGCGGCAATTTCCCCCCAGCCTTTCTGTATCTGGAAAAGCCCGTCGTATGCCGTGTCGTGATGGGAATGGATTCTGTGGGGGATCCTGCGTTCACAGAGAATCGATTCAAGCAGCTGGGCTTCAAAGGGGTTTTCCAAGCCTGCGATGCGGATGTATACTGATTTTTCCGATTCGTTTGAACTCATTAGCATTTCCATTGAAGTCCAAAAGTTAAATGTGATATTAAAACCTGTATAATAGTTACTAATATAAGATCGCGACATTTTTGCTGTCAATACATATATTGGATAAGATAATGGATAAAGTGCTTATTGTCGATGGAAACGAGGAGTTTTTGGAAACCACAAAAGCCGGTCTTCAAAAGGTTCACCAATTTGAGATCCTTACCTCAACCGACGGCCGGGATGCGGTTTCCCTGCTGGCTGCTCACTCTGTTTCCGTTCTTGCCGCGGACATGGAAATTCCGGGCATGGATGCGCTGGAACTGCTGGCCCACATGTCCCAGAAGCATTACAAAACGCCCTGTATAGTCATGATTGATCGTGGCAAGCCATGGTTTAAAGAACCTGCCAGCCAGCAGTCGTTTCTCTATCACCTGGAAAAGCCTTTCCGGATCGGCTCTCTGGTCTCGGCTATTTTTGTTGGACTAAACCTTCGCGATGAAGGGTCCAACAACCAGGGCATGACCATGGCAAGCCTTCTGCCTCTGCTCGAAATTCAGCAGAAAACCTGCCGCATGCAGGTAAGCGCCCCGGGCAAGCGCACGGGGTTTTTGTATTTTGAGAACGGCGAAATTATAGACGCCCATTGCAAGGATTTGTCCGTCCATGAGGCTGCAATGCAGATTGCCTCCTGGAACCAAATTTCCTTTTCCTTCTCCGAACTTCCCCGCCGCCGCACCAGGCGAAGGGTTAAGACCAAGCTTATGGATTTTGCCGATGCCACCTGGAGTACGGGACAGAATACCTCTGATGTGCAAGATGTGCAAAAGGAGGCTGACTTTGACCGGCAATCCGAAGCCCTGAGAAACGAGGAGGAATTTGAAGGAGAAGATTTTGATATTGTCGAGCTTTTAGATGAGGTAAAGCCGGATATTCCAGGACGCTGGGCTGAAGAAATTGTTGATCGCATTGCAGACATGCTTGAGCAGGCCGATGACGCCCGGGCCTTCCGGCTCATATCAGTATTTGAGCCGGAAGGCCAGATACTGGCCGCCCGCCAGGCCGAAGTGCAAAAGGATTTCAGCGTCCTGGTGCGGGATCTTGAGGGCTTCTGGGAGGCGGGGCGGCAAACCGCGGAAAAAGCCGGTATTGACCCTGCAGACTCTTTGATCCTTCACGGGGAAAACGGGGGGCTGATTCTCCGTCGTATCTCTTCTGCTTTCAACGGGCAGCCCCTTTGGGCCCTTGTGGTGTGCGAGGCCGGAACCAACTGGCATTTTGTCAAAGCCTGCCTGGACACTCTTGTTTGAGGGCGCCGTAGCGGAGAGAAGGACGCAAAGTTTCTCACGCAAAGCCCGTTGAAGAAAAAGTTATAATGACCGTGGCTTAAAATGGATGCAGGGGGCAAAATCACGCTGGCCCGCCTTGTGCCTTCTTTAGCCGGTTGCGGTGGATGTACATGCGTGTTTTCAGGGACCCAAATCTGCTGATTCTTCTTGTGGTGGTCATGTTTGCGGTCACAGGCGGAAGCCTTGTGGGCCCGATTCTGCCGGAGATGATCAATCTGGAGGGAGCCACGGGCAAAAACGTGGGCCTGGCACTGAGCGCCTACACTTTTTTTGCAATGGTGACCACCCCGCTTCTGGGGCCGGTGGCAGACCGGTTTGGCAGAAAAAAGGTGATCGTTCCCGCGGTGATGCTTTTTGGCATCGCCGGCCTTATGATCACCTTTGCCCGTTCGTTCTGGGTGGTGCTGGTGTGGCGGGCCTTTCAGGGGGTTGCTGTCGGGGGCATGATGAATACCGTGGTGGCCGCCATCGGGGATATGTACCAAGAGCCGGACCGGAGCCGGGCCATGGGATACCGGGTAACCGTTCAGGGCCTGACCAATGCCACCGTGCCCTTTGTGTCCGGCGCCATTGCCGTGTTTGCCTGGTTTCTGCCCTTTTACATCCATGCTACAGCCATTGTGCTCTCAATTTTTGCAGCTTTCCGGCTAAAGGAGCCGGGCAGAAGCACCCGGACCCAGGGATACATGATTAAAGCCCTGGCCGCCATTGCCAACCTCCGGGCGGTCTGGCTGTTTTTTTCCAATTTTATGGGTTTTGTGCTGCTTTACGGCATCGTGGTTTATATGCCGATTCTTGTGGTTGGCGATTTCGGACTGACCACCCTGCATTCCGGGCTGGCCATTTCCGGTGCTGCCGGAGTGTCGGGCCTTGTTGCCTCCCAGGCCGGAACGGCTGCCAGGTATTTTTCCGAGCAAACCCGGGTGATCTGGGGATTTGCCTGCTGCGGGGCAAGCCACCTGCTGACGGGTTTTGCCGGAAGTTATCCGATTCTGCTGGTGTTTATGGGAATTTGGGGCTTAGGCTTCGGTGTGCTTATGCCTACACTTAATTCCGCTGCCGCCGGCCTGGTGGCAACCGAGCTGCGCGCCGGGGTGCTGTCAGTGTTTACCCTGCTGATCTATCTGGGCCAGACCGTATCCCCGCTGTTTCTTGCGCTTTTTGTCACGGACAGCGCCGTTCGGGGCGCATTTTTTGCCGGAAGCGCAATCGCGGTGATTCCGTTTTTGTTTGCCGTTTATATGCGTATATCCGGCTCTTTTCAGGCCCGCAGCCCATAGAGGCGTTTTACGGAACCGGCATAACCGCAAAGATAAAGGTGCTCCAGATGCAATGGGAGATGATCACCGGGGATAAATCCTTGAACCGCCAGTACATGGCCCCCCAGAAAGCCCCGGCAACACCGGCTGCGGCCGTGAGCATGAAGTTGCCGGAACTGATGTGCACACCCGCGTAAAAAAAGGTTGCCAGCAGCCACCCGCCGGCCGTGCCGAAACGCACCATGAGCTGGCGCTGCAGATATCCCCGCCAGTAAATCTCCTCGCACGGACCGGTGATAAAAAAAAGCAGAAGAACAATGACCCACATGGGCGTGCCTTCGCCCTTGTCGTAAATGGCGCCGATCTGGTCTCCGGCAAAGGGCAGCAGGGCTGTTGAAAGGGTTTTTCCGGTCCAGAAAAGCAGATACAGCAGGGCTGCAGACACAAGACCGATGGAGATGCTGCGCCAGTTGATCCGGAAAGCCAGGTGGCGCGACGGCTGGAGGACAAAGGAGACAATCGCCAGGGTCAAAGCGGAAAAGGCGATTTTGTACCAGAACACGCCGAAGTCCAGGTAAAACGTCATCCACCACAGAATCGCTGCCAGAACGACGGTTGCGGCCACGGGTTTCCAGGAAAACAAATACTGGTTCATGCAAGGGCCTCGGCAATCAGGGAGATCAAAAGCAGCACGCCGAATACCGTGTCTAATTGTGCTGTGCGCGCATCTGCGTCCTTGGGAATTTTCTCAGCCATGATCCTCAATATCTTTACGGCAATGGGCACGGACAAAAACACCATCAGTGACCAGAACGACAACACCCCGGTTAATATCATCAAAAGGATGCTGACGTAGGCGGCGGCAATCAGGGCCGCATACAGGTAGAAACCCTTCCGGGCCCCCAGTACAATAGCGATGGTCCGGACATTGCGGCTTTTGTCATGGGCGATATCGCGCAGGTTGTTGGCCAGCAGCACCAGGGCCACGATGGCGCCGAAGGGAATGCTGATCCATAGGGCATGGGCGGAAAACTGTTGATGCTGGACATAATAGGTGCCTTCCACCATGAGCGGGCCCCACATGAGAAAAACCGAAAATTCGCCCAGGGCGATGTATTTGTAGCTCACCGGCGGGGCCGTGTAGGTGACGCTGGCCAGCACGCCCACAACACCGATGGCCAGAACCGGCCAGCCCCTTTCGGCTGCCAGCCACAGGCCGATGCCCGCGCCAATGGCAAAAAGCAGGCAGGAGGCGATGAGCACGCTTTTGGGCTGCAGCTTTCCCTCCACCAGGGGATGAGGGCGGTACTGGGCTGTGGCGGCCTCCACGGTGTCCACGCCCTTTTTCACGTCATAATAGTCATTGATCAGGTTGGTGGCTGCATGCAGAAAAACCACCCCCAACAGGGTGGCGGCAAAAAATCCCAATAAAAACGTACCGTCAATGGCTGCCACGGCCCCGCCCACCCCAATGGAAATGGCGGTCATGACAAACGACCAGGGCCGGCTGGCCAGAAACCAGTTGTGGTAAATTTCAGTCAATTGCAAAAAAACCTGTTGTTTGGAGTCAATCCGGCAACATCTGGAAATTCCCGGATTTTTGATAGACAAAAAATATACGGCAAGGACCCTGCCGCGTCAAGCTGAAAAATTCAGAAACCTGAAAACCCTTTTGCAGATGGTAAAGCGCCCGTCTATAGGGAATTTCTATGATTGTTTAAAATTATATAGAAATTAGCGATTTGACACATAAAAAAATTTAATCATAGATATATCTCAAAATTCGGATTGGTGACAAAACCAATGCGGCAAAAAAATCATGGGTCTGAACCGGCTGAGAAAAAGGGGGTGTGATGAAAAATCTGTTTGCCACAAGATGGGGGATCATAGCCGTGGGGGCGGTGATCGGAGTTGGGGCGGCCCTGCTCCAGTATTTGGGAAATCCCGGCAACATGGGAATCTGCGTGGCCTGTTTTGAGCGCGATATTGCCGGGGCCGTGGGACTTCACAGGGCTTCGGTGGTGCAGTATATGCGGCCTGAAATCATTGGTTTTGTGCTTGGGGCGCTTGCAGCCGCCCTGGCTTTCAAAGAGTTCCGGCCCCGCGGAGGCTCGGCCCCCATTGTGCGGTTTTTGCTAGGTGTTTTTGCCATGATCGGGGCCCTGGTGTTTCTGGGATGTCCCTGGCGGGCCATGCTGCGGCTTTCTGGCGGCGACGGCAATGCCATTTTAGGGATTATCGGGCTGGTCATCGGGATCTGGATCGGCACCTTGTTTTTAAAAAAAGGCTACAGCATGACCCGGACCCAAAAATTTCCCCAGGCGGCCGGTTACGTGATGCCGGCCGTTTTTCTGGGATTTTTTATTCTCATGCTGATCAATCCACAGGTTGAAGGTGCGGACAAAAGCGGAGTCCTTTTCTACAGTCTAAAGGGGCCCGGGGCAGCCCATGCCCCTGTTCTGGTTTCACTGATCGCCGGCCTGGTTATTGGCGTGCTGGCCCAAAGAAGTCGTTTTTGCACCATGGGGGCTTTTCGCGACCTGATTTTGTTTCGGCAGATGCACCTGTTTTCCGGGGTGGTGGCCCTGGTGCTCGCAGCCTGGATTGCCAACCTGGTGCTGGGCCAGTTTCATCCGGGCTTTGAAAACCAGCCCGTGGCCCACCCCCTCCATATCTGGAATGCAATGGGAATGGTTCTGGCTGGACTGGCCTTTGCCCTGGCAGGGGGATGCCCTGGCAGGCAGCTGTTTTTGTCCGGAGAAGGTGACGGGGATGCAGCTGTTTTTGTGATCGGCATGATTGTGGGCGCGGCCTTTTCCCATAATTTCGGCCTTGCAAGTTCGCCGGCAGGCGTGGGGCCTTATGGCATTGCCGCCGTTGTCGTGGGAATGGTGGTTTGCATCGTCATTGGATTTACCATGAAACAGCCGCAGACAGGAGGCGCAAAATGAGCCATACAGTTGATGCCCGGGGACTTTCCTGCCCCCAGCCGGTATTAATGACCATGGATGCAATCAAAAAAGCAAAGGCCGCCGATATGGTGGTGCTGGTGGATACAGAAGCATCCCGGGAAAATGTAGGCCGGGCTGTTGAAAATCAGGGCTGGAAGGTGGAAAGTATTGCCACCGAAGGGGAAACCTTTCGTCTGGTAATCCGAAAAGGTGCAAAATAAGGAATCCATATTGGGGCTTTTGTCCTTTTTCCGCAAAGAGAAAAAACAGCCCCCTGTCCCTGGCCGGGACAGGGGGATTCTGGTGTTTGAAAACACCAGCGAAGTGATCCGTGCCGAAAACATCCTGCAAAAAAGGGGCTGGCAGATCCGGGTGATGGGGCCGCCGCCGGAGATCCGCACCGGCTGCGACCTTGTCATTGAATTTCCCCTGATATCCGGACTTGAGATCCTCCGTGCCCTGGAAGCCTGCGGAATTGAGCCCCTTAAAGTTGTGCCGGTTTCCGACGGTATGCTCCAACCTGTCAGCATTTTTTTTGCCCGGGATTACGGCGATTATTTGATGGTTCAGGCGGCAAACATGAAAATCACAGTGGATAAGCGGGATTTGACGGTTGTCAATATTTCCGGCGGGGGATGCCCGGACGTGCCTTATCTGGCAGCGCAAATGGTGGGGTGCCGCCTGGATGAGATCCCCGAGCCGCGCAGCATCGGCCATACCCTGTGCGGATACGCCCTGCAGCTGGCCCTTGAGGAGACGTGCCGCAAATGTTTGCTGTAGTCGGAACCGTGCCCGATGAAGCCTTTCCCCTGGTTTGGGGGCCGGCCAGGATCGCGGGAAAAAACCTGCTTATTGAAAACCACAGCGTTCCGGTCAACCGCGGGACCCCTGCGCTTCTGGCAAGCGCGGCAAAAGTCTGCGATTTTTTCAGTGCAGATCCGCCCGAAGCAATCCTGGCAGGCGACATTGGCCGGGGAGGAGGCAGCCGTCAAGTGTATGCGCGCCTGGAGCAGTGCCTTGGCGGCTGCAAATATTTGAGCCTCACCTTTCATTATATCCAGCCGGATGTGGACTGGCACAACCGGGTCTTGTTTGCTGTTGAGGACATGCATCCGCGCCCGGTGCTTATTGCGGATGCCGGGTTTATGTATGCGGCCAAGATGAGCGGGCAGGCTCAGTGCTATGACGTGTTCACCCCGGATATGGGGGAGCTGGCTTTTCTGGCGGATCCGGAAGCACCTCATCCTTTCTACACCCGGGGATTTATCTTTCATGAGCCGCAACGGGCAAACGAGCTGATTGCGTCGGCCTATGCGCATCGCAATGCATCCAGGTACCTTCTGGTCAAGGGGAAAACCGATATTGCCGCAGATGAAAAAGGCGTCACCGATACTGTTAGCCATCCGGTGGTACCGGCCATGGAGGCCATCGGCGGCACGGGCGATATTATCACTGGTCTTGTGGCCGCATTTACCGGCCTGGGAAAAGATCCCCGGACCGCCTGCGTCCAGGCCGCTTCGGTGAGCCGTTTGGCAGGAAAACTTGCAGACCCGCACCCCGGCACCCAGGTCATTGAAATCATTAAGCAGATACCGGCTGCCCTGGAAGTGTTTTTTGCAGAAAAATGAATTCTCCGGACAAATCTGAAAAAATAACCCCGCAGATGACCGTGCTCGACGTGGTCAGCCGATACCGCCGCACAGAGGCCGTGTTTAAGCGCTATGATGACGGGGCCGGAGAATGCATATGCTGCAATGCACTTTTTGATACCCTGAAAGATGTTGCAGGCAGATACGGTCTGGATCTTGCCCGGCTGATCACGGATCTGGAGAAGGCGATCCGTTAGGATTGACGGCTTCGTAAAAAGATCCTTTCGTTTTCAATTCATCCCGCAGGGTTTCCGATGAGACCAGGTTGAAATGGCAGTGATGAATTTTCAGGTCCACAAAGGTGCGGATCATTGCGGTCACTTAAGCGGGCACAAAGTCTGATGGACGAATTTCTTTTAGCTTCAGCGCCTCGGTGGGGCAAACCACGGTGCAGACACCACAGCCCAGACACTTCTCCGCATCCACGGCAGCGAGGTCATCTGCCATGGCGAGGGCATCGAAAAAACATCGCTCGATACACGTTTCGCAACCGCTGCACAACTGGTCATCGACAACGGCCTGAAAACGGCTCGGAGCGACCCATTTTTTGGGCCCTTTCATTATCGCCCAGTTCAGACAGCAATCGCTGCAGCAGTTGCAGATCACATGGCCCACCGTCTGACGGTTGTCCACGGTGTGTACCAAACCTTCTTCCCGGCATTTTTTCAAAAGCGCGATCGCTTCGTTTTTGGAAAGAGCCCGCCCCGTGCCTCTTTCAATATTGTAATCCGCTGCCCGGTCCACTTGCATGCAGACCTCCAAAGGTTTGGTGCAATCTCCGGAAATCACCCGGCACGAACAGTTGGTCACTGACAGCGACCTGGCACCTTCGACGATTTTGACCACGTCATCGTACGCCATGACCTGGGACTGAGGATCAACACTCTCGTTGACCGGCACTACCCGCATAATGGCGCCGGGCATGACATCCATGATGGCGTGGCCATAGGTCGGCCATTCCTTTTCCATATAGACTTTCCATAAATCCAGCACCTGTCGGGAGATCCCCGGTGTCAGACTGGTGGAGTCGTGCATCTGGGGAACGGACTTGACCCTATACCATTTTTTGTCCCCACCTCTGGTGGCCTTGAAGATCAATCCTCTGTGGAACAGGGAGTCCATCATTTCTATGATGGTTGCCACGGGCAGGCCGGATTTGTCGGCCAGATCTTCCGCAGTGGCCGGAGGGGCCGCCAAAAGCATCACTTTGGCTTCATCGTCATTGACCAGGGCTTCAAAAATTTTCGGCATCAGGGGCGAGTCGCCCGCCCCGATGGCCTCGGCCAGTTTTTTACACAGTGCCATGTCGGTCATCGTTATTCTTTCCCCTTTCCAAGTGCGGTTATGAATGTATGATTGGGCGGCAAAAAGACCTGCAAAATTAAATGTGTTCCTTTCGGAGGAGATGTGCGGGGCTATTGCCCGAACAAGCAGATGCTCAAGCGGTCCCACGCATCGTTTTTAACCCAGTTGTATTTTTCCTTGAAATGCTTGTCGCTGATGTAGAGATCCCCGCTTTTCATGCGTTTGGGGAATTTTTTGCGCTGGCTCGGGCCCCCGTTATACATGGCATACAGGCAGGCTGCCAATTCCTTCAGGCCCAGGGCTTCCAGCGTTTCAGTTTCGGGCAGCACATACCGGTTCAGATAGCGCTTGAGGATTTCAACGCCGGCCTCTGCATTGTAGCTCACGTTCCAGCGCAGGTGCTGCTGGTTGTACATGCCTCGCCAGACCCGTTCGTTGATCTGCATTATCCCCACAGACGTGTTGTTGTATGAGCGAATAAAGGTCAATTTGTGATTTTTAATGATGAACTGGCGGAAACAGCTCTCCTGCCAGGCAGTGGCATAAACCAGCTGCTCAAACATTTCCTGATGTTCATCCGGAATAGTTCCCTGCTTTGAGTTTTTGCGCACGGCCTGGCTTAGCACGGCTTTAACCTTATCCAGGTAGGAATCCAGGTTTTTCCTGGAGACCAGCCACTTTCGCATTTCCTTTATCCCCGGCAAAGCCTCCTGGCTTGCCGCCCAGCAGCGGCCCTGGGTGAATAAATCCGCGATGGCCGATGTAGTGGCCGATGTCAGGGGGTGCCGCAGAACGAAACCGTCCGGGCCGCTTTTGTTTAACTTCAGCTCCTCCTTGCCAGAGGCCGGCCCGGATTCTTCAATGGGCGGGCCCATGCCAAAAAGTCCCCTGAGTCCAGGGTTGAGCTCGTAGGTATAGTTTAAAAGCAGGCTTTTATTTGATGATATCATGCGTGCCAGCCGGATTAGGCCGTCCCGGCTGATGTCAATGTTGACGGCCGGGCCAAGTTTGTCTATCGCGGCCAGGGCGTCTGATGCGGTAAAGTAAGCCAGATAGGCCCAGGGGTCATAAGCGGTGGATTGGCCCAAATGCGCCCTTAAAACCGGGGCCATCTGTTTCCAGGCCGAAATGAACTGCTGCCTGACAAAATCGGGCCCTGGTGTTTTCCGGGCAAGTGCTTCAACAAAGCCATAGCGTGTCTCGATCAGGATATCAAAAAGGCGCTGCCGCTCATCCGGGGTTAAGGGATCGTCTGACAGGGAAAGCAGGGCATTGATCAGAAATGTGTCCCATGCCTCCCAGGTCTTGATAAACTCCTCAAGCTCTTCAGAAGACAATGGTTCAACAGGGAGTTGTTCGGGCAGCATCTCCGCAACAGCCATATTGCCAGAAATGTTGATTGTTATGGCACGCGAGGTGGCGGAAATGTCGCCGGGTTTAAGGCTGTCCATAAATTCGTGCATTCGGGACCGGCTGGCTGCCGGGGTGATGGAAAGCAAAAAAGGCTTGAGCTCCTCTATCGGGGGGGTCAGGTCAATGGCAAGTTCATTGAGATGATCAAAAACCGGGCCTTCAAAAATTTTCCACAACCTGCCCATCACCACGGCCGGCTGCCGGTTGTGGTTCAGTAATTCGGAGTCTGCCCAGTCAAATGTCAGCTGCCAGTTGGCGCGATTGAGAGCCGGCCGCGCATAAGCCCGGATAAAGCCCTCCCATTGTACCGGAAACAGGCATTTATCGCCAACCGAGGTTCCGCCCTGCATATAAACTGCCATTTCAAGACGTATCCGGCTGTTATCCAGGGCCAGGCGGGGATCGGAAAGCCTGATCTGCCGGCATTTATCCCCTGGATCCGTCAGAATCAGGGATGGTCCCGGATCAGTGAACAAGTCTGTGAGCATCAGGGCGCGAAGTATCGGATAGTCGATGCGAATCGGCAGGGTAACCGGTTCTGCATATGCCTGGGATGGAATCCAAAAAAGGCATGAAAGCGTTATTGCCAGCCATATAATGTGGTTATTTGATTTTTTCATAAAACAAGGGCTGTATTCGATTGGCTGGGATTGCGTTTGCCTTCCGTATCCGGGCATCAGTATTATAATAATTAAAGATTGATGGAACCGTAAAAAGTCCAATATCTGCGTTACGCGCAATTCCTCAGAATTTCACGTACGGCTAAGTACGCTGCATTCTTCGAAATTGCGCAAGCCTTGATCTTGAACTTTTTACGGCCCCATCTGAAATCAGACTTTTTACGAGTGCATCAAGATTGCTTCAACAACATGGCCAAAAGACAGGGGGGAACCCCGGGTTCCCCCCTGCTTGACACAGAGGCAGTCTTAATTACCAGCTATTCTCCCCAGGGGCTTTTTCCTTTGCAGCGTTCCAGTTCCGGATCCATCCATGGCAGGATCTTTCCGGCAGGAACCACCCACGACGGGCCATAGGAAGAAGTGCCTTCATACCAATAGTAAGGTTCAATATTAAAGGAAACCTTCTGTTCTTCCTTGGGCACAAATTCGTGAATAACAAGATCGTGAATGATCTTATGATCGCAGCCTCTCATCTTCACAATCTTTCCGTTTACGTATTGATACACATCATTTTCCCATATTTCAATGATCTTTTCCGCATCCGTTGTTTTCGCACGTTCTACGACACTCATCAGCCAGTAGGTAACCATTGTCCAGTTGCCCCAATTGCCCATGTAATTTTCAAAAGTCCGGGTATTGTACGGCGCGGTATTCCACGTAGTATGGTACAGATTGTTCCATGTCTTGTAAAATTTTTCATACCCGGGCTTCTGGAACTGCGGATTTTCCGTAGAAAAAGCGCTGAGATTCATCAGGCCGCTGGTTCCCCCGGGACCGACTTCATGAAGAAAGTTGGGCTCGTCCATGTAGATGTTGGCAAAAGGGACATCGAGCCTCATCCGCCTTGCCTGCTTGAGAAGATTGCCCGCATCCGGCAGCCAGTCTCCGGTAAAGACTACTTCCGCGCCCGATGCCCTGATCTTTTCCAGATAGGGAGCAAAATCGGTCAAAAAGAGTTTGTGGTAATCCTCGCCTATAATTTCCGCCTCGGGATAGTACTCTTTCAAACCTTTTTTAAAACCATCAGCCAGATTATGGCCAAAAGAGTAGTCCTGGTTGAGAATATAGAACTTCGACTCTTTCTGCCGCTGACCATAGAAATACCCAAAGGCGCGACCGACTTGCTCCGTGGAATATGCGGCATGAAAAGCATACGGGGAAAAATTGGTGGCATCCTGCAGATCATCGGAGAGACAGGTGGCATTTAACGCAATAACCCCGTGTTTATCAGCCATATTGTTGATGATTTTCATCATGTGGCTTCCGTCTGTTCCCCACAGGAAATCAACATCTTCCTGAAGAACCATACGCTCGACAATTTTTCTGGCCTGATCGGCCTTGCCCATATGATCGGCTTGGAATACCTGTATGAGCTTTTTTTTGCCGTCAACGAAAATGCCGCCTCTTTGATTAATGTCGTGGGCAACCCACTGCACAATATTAAAGTAAAATTCCCCGTTGGCTGCTGCAGGGCCCGAAAAAGATGCCACCACGGCAATCTTTATGGTATCTCCCGTGGGGATGACGGGGTTGGATGGATCATAGCCGGTCATATCCCCCATTTCTTCGGCGTCAAAGGCCGCATCGGGCGTGCCGAACTTCTCTGCCGCCGTAGTCGCGTGGCTCGGGCAGTAGTTGCCGAGGGCAAGGGCTGATAATGTGCATATGCTGAATACGATAGATATTTTCTTAAAAAATTTCATGGCGTTATCCTTTTTCGACGGGTATTGTGATGAGGCAGGAACACACAAAACCTGCTTTTCAACATACGAATTCCTACGCGCAAGCTAAACGACTGATATCCCCCCCTTCCTTGATGTGTTTGTTGTGTATGGATGATCATGTATGCGATTGCCATAAAAATCAAACCACACTTCGGTCACTTCCGAAACCTGTTCCGCAATGGCAAACCCCATCTCCATTATACTTCCAGGTACTTGGCCTTTATCTCAGCATCGGCCTCCAGTTCTTCAACGGTTCCAGAAAAAGCGATATGAGCCTTGCCCATCAGATAAACCCTTCCGGCAACCGACAATGCCTCCTTAAGATTGTGCTCCACCAGCAGAATGGAAATCCCTGCCTGGCTGATCATCCGCAGAACCTCACTGATTTTTTTTACCATAAGCGGGGCCAGCCCCTCGGTGGGTTCATCAACGAGTATCAGCCGGGGGTTGCCCATCAACGTGCGGGCGATGGTAAGCATCTGCTGCTCTCCGCCCGAAAGCGTTGCGCCTTTTTGCGCGACCCTGTCTCCCATAAAGGGAAAATAATCAAAAATGCGCTCGATGGTCCATGGGTTGGACATGGAGGTATCAACCTGGCGGCCTTTCTTGATACCCATTTTCAGGTTTTCCAGAACTGATAATGTAGGAAATATGCGCCTTTCTTCAGGCACATAGCCGATTCCGGCGCGAGCAACCTTATAAGGCCGAAGCCCTGTTATCTCTCTGCCGTCGAAAACCACCCTGCCGGACCGGGGTTTTACCAGCCCGATAATGCTTTTCAGTGTAGTACTTTTTCCCATGCCGTTTCGCCCCAGCAGTGCCACGACTTCACCTTGATCAACGTTTAATGACATGTTTTGCAATACATGGCTTGAGCCATAATACGAATTCAGGTTGTTTATTTCGAGCAGCATATTCAGGTCTCCATTTCCAATGCACCCAGGTAAGCGGCCTGCACTTCCGGGTTGGCTCTGATGTCCCGGGGGTTTCCGGTTGCCAGGATTACGCCGTGGTGCAGAACAGTAATCCGGTCAGCGAAGGAAAAAACGACATCCATATCATGTTCGATGATTACGGCAGTCTTCCCCTCGGTCAGTTGTTTGATCAACGACACTGCATAGTGGGTTTCGTCCACGGACATACCTGAAGTAGGCTCATCCAGCATTATAAGATCAGGGTTGCCGGCCAGGGCCATGGTGATTTCAAGGGAACGGTTTTTCCCGTACGACAACATTTTGGCAGGCGTGTTTCGATCCGTATGAAGATTAACTTTTTTCAGGATTTCATCGACTTCTTTTGTTACTTCATCAAGTTTGTCTACGTCGCGGAATACATTGAAACGAATCCCCTTTCTGGAAAGTACAGGCAACCGGACGTTTTCAAACACAGTCAGGCGATCGAAGGTGCTGGTAATCTGGAATGAACGGCCCATGCCGAGCCGCTGAATTTTGTAAGGTTCAGCGCGGGTAATATCCATGCCCTTGAAATAAACATGCCCGCTTCTTGGTTTGTATGTACCTGTTATAATATTGAAAAGAGTTGTTTTGCCAGCCCCGTTGGGCCCGATAATTGCATGGCGCACCCCCTTCTCAACTTCAAAGGTGATGTCTGTCAAAACTTTTAAGCCCTTGAAATCATGAGAAAGGTCTTTTACCTCAAGAATATTCACAAAGCAATCCTCCCGTTTCCACCTATGCACTGCTTTTGTCAGCCGATTTCATCCAGATGGCCGATAGCCGCATTCTAATAGTATTTAGGAACCCGGCCAAACCAAGCGGCATATAAATTATTACGAAAATGAGTATAACGCCATAGACCACTCCGACATTATGAGTGTAATAAGTGACCACCTCTTCCAGTACTCCGAAAATAACAGCCCCCAGAACCGGGCCGATAAACGTGCCTACCCCTCCCACCATGACCATAATCACCGGCATAAAGTGGACCATGATATGGTAGGCGTCATAGGCGGAAATAAGATTTTGAAACAATACATAGACCGAACCGGCAATGCCTGCAAAAGCCGCTGACACGACGTACATAAATGCTTTGGAGTGCGGAACGCGAAAGCCTGCATAGTTAATCCGGTTTGCATTATCGCGGATGCCCACAATAACCTGTCCAAACGGGGTTTTGATTAGAAATCGCATCAAAAAAAGACTCCCGACAATCACAGCCATTGCAAAGTAGAAAAACAGCGTGGAATCCTTCATATCCAGAGAGAAAACTCCGGGAACCGAAAGCGGCGGTGTTGGAAATCCACCGATGCCATCTTCGCCGCCGGTTACGTGGCGCAATTTAAGGGCCATCATAAACATCAGCTGTCCAAATGCCAGATGCACCATTGCAAATGCGGCTCCGCCTACGCGGACCACAATAGGGGCGATGCAGATCGCCAGAACCATCGCGGAAAAAATGCCTATCAGGATTGCCGGAATCAGCGGCAGGCCGTCAATATGTGTTAAAGCAAGGGCGGTACCATAGGCGCCAGTACCAAAAAACATTGCATGCCCGAAGCTTAAAAGACCCGTATAACCCAGCAGTAGATTGAAGCTTGAGGCATACAGGGCAAAAATTGCGATGCCTACAAGGAAATTGGCATAGTATGCACCGAACACATGTGGGTAAAATATGATTAAAGCCAGGCCCGCCGCCCATAATGTCCATTGAATTTTCTTGTTCATTTTTCCCTTTCCCCGAATAAGCCTGTTGGTTTAATGGCCAGAACCACGGCCATAAATAAGAAAAACAGCAGTGCCGAGTATTGCGACAGAAATTGTATGCCGTATGAATTCAGGAGGCCGCCAATAATAGCTACCAGCAAGGCCCCTCCGAGACTGCCGAAGCCGCCGGTAACAACTACCATATAGGCATCCATTCCAATTTGATCGGCAAGGCCGGGGAAAACAGTAAGAATCGGTGCGATGGCCACTCCAGCTACCCCTGCCATCCAGGTGCCGGCGGCGAAAACAAAAACGAATACCAATGGCACGTTTACGCCAAGGGCTTCCACCATGTCCGCATCCGAAACCGCAGCCCGTACCACCATGCCCAGGCGTGTTTTATAGAGCAGCAAAATCAGCAGGAGCAAAACAAACAGGCCAAGACCAATGATAAACAGCCTATAAATGGGATAATATAGACCTGCGACGACCACAACACCCTGCAGGATGTCTGGTATGGGCAGCTGCATATTCTGGGAGCCCCACACAACCTTGACGCCATCCATAAGGATAAATGCGACTCCGATGGTGAGGATCAATTCCGAGACATGGCCGCCGGCATGTACGCTCGGAAGCAGATACCGCTGTACCAGCAAACCCAGCAGAGCAACGCCAATGGGGGCGAATAGCAGAGCCATCCAGTAGCTGCCGGTCCAAACGATGGCCTGGTAGCCAAGATACGCTGAGAGCATGAAAAAAGCAGCATGGGCAAGATTTAAAATCCCCATCATTCCAAAAATCAGTGTCAGCCCGGAGGCCAGCAAAAAGAGCACCATACCGTATGACAACCCGTGAAATCCCTGGGCCACATACATTGCAGTTGTTGGATCCATCCCATCGATCTCCTTTTCCGTTGCCCTTATGGTGATTTCCTGCAGATAATCTTTCGGGTTAATCCGAATCAAAGCGGACTTTGCTTCATGCTTTTTACGAGCTCATCAATACTGATGAGCCTGTAAAAAGTCTTTTTTACAGGCAGTGTTAAGTTTTAAGTGATTAAATGTTAAGTAAAATCAAGAAGTTATTTTTTTATTGTTTGGCGGTTATATCAGTTTTAGGACTTTTTACGGTCCCATCAATACTCTAACATCATTGGAAATGGCTTTACTCCTGCCGGTGATCCGCCTCCGGCGGGGGCTCGTGAGACGAGACAGCCATTAGGCCGCAAAAAAAAGATATGCGCAGTATCACTTTCTTGACGGAGCTGATGATCAAAAAACCCATTGGGACGGGCTTTATGCCTAATACCTGCGGACAGAAGGCTTTTCGCATTCATGATTATGGCAACACCGCTTGGCCTGGCTACATCATTTCCATGATGTTTGCGTTTTAAAAGATACTTGTGTTGGGGGAATGATTATGATGGCAAAAGTTCTGATTCCGGGCCACGCACAACGAGATCAATAAGAATCAGGGCAAGAGGAATATGAAGTCAGGTTATCGCCAGGCTTTTTAATGCCCACGACGCCAGGCCCTTTCTCGTTTGTGCCGACAACAGGTGAAGGCAGCTTGTCCTTTATCAACTATCTATATCGGTTGCCAAAGGCAACGTCATCGACTTACAGCAGGATACACTCTATTGCCGATGCTTTTTCAAGATGTGCAAAGCAGCATTTGAAATTGTTCCATTCGATCCGGACAAACTATGTTTGCAGCCTGATAGGTTGCAATGATTTGGAATTATGATTTCTTACCCTATCTCGTCCTCAAGAAATAGTCAAGTAAAACTGACGACTTCGTAAAAAGTCCAATATCTGCGTTGCGCTTCATCCCTCGGAATTTCACTTACGGCTAAGTACGCTGCATTCCTC
>JAABTZ010000131.1 GCA_011389605.1 Desulfobacteraceae bacterium | reverse complement strand
CTTAGCCGTACGTGAAATTCTGAAAAATCGCGCGTAACGCAGATATTGAACTTTTTACGAAGCCGTCAAATATGAACCAGTCAAAAAGGCCAGTAAATTTTTAAACAGGATATGCATCTGCGTGGGACGCAAACAGGCCATTATTGATACAGCCACCCGGCTTTTTGCCCAAAAGGGTTTTGCCGAAACATCCACGGCGGAAATCGCCGAGCATGCGGGGGTAGCCCATGGCACCCTGTTTTATCATTTTAAAAACAAACGGGGTATAATTTATGAAATCTTTGCCATTGCCGGAGATATCTACATTCGCCGGCTGAAAAATGTGCTTGCGGAAAAAAACACGGGCATGGCGAAAATAGAGGCTTATATCCGCTTTAACGAGGATTTCAGGCGCCAGCACAGCCAGCAAATCCGGATATTTCAAAGATTTTATCCTGACCCCGCAGATTGCCCCCAGAACAATCTCATAAAAAGCATTCAGGAACACGTAATCGAGATGATCCAGCAAAGCCTGGCAGCAGGGGTGGCAGACGGCACCATTGCATGCGGAAAAATATATGAAACAGCATTTATAATCCACGCTCTTAGCTTCGGCATTACCCATATGGACATGACAGCAGCAATAAAAACCCCCAGGATCACAGAGGAGACAATTGCCTTTTGCAGACGTGCTCTTAAGCCTGAAACAACAACGCCGGGCTGATAATCAGCCGGCCTTTATCTGAAAACTGTTTTTTTTCAGGCTCATCAATTTTACGCGTGTAGAAACTTAAACTGCTGACATAACGATAAAAATAAAGGAAGGTAACATGGAACCCCGATTTGGCACGGCCGGACCTTATATCCTGGCAGCGGCAATAGCGTGCATTATGGCATGCGGCACTGCAAAGGCTGAAAACCTTTCCGCCGCTTCCGGGCAGGCGCCGCTTTTAACCCTGGAACAAGCCTTTGAAACCGCGTTGAGAGAAAATGAACAAGTCTGGATCTCCAGGCAGGATCTGCGCAATGCCCAAACCGACATAACAGTTGCCAGGTCAAACCTCTATCCGCAGATATCCCTGCGCGGGGCCCACACCCGCAAGAAGGAATCCGGTTTTTCAGCAGGCGCCGGTACCGGCGGCACCGGCGGCACCGGCTTTTCAACGCCGGACAATTACAACACGCTTACTTTTCAGCTCGATCAGCATATTTACCAGTGGGGCAAGGTGTGGTCGGCAAAAAGGATTGCCGAGTATTATTACGACAGCTCGCAGTACCGGCATTTGCGTCAGGTACAGGAAATTTTATACCAGGTAAGTGTACAGTATTACGAGGTCCTGCTGGGACGAAGATCAATCGAAATCGCCGAAAATGCCTTAAAACGCGCCATTCAGCAGTTTGACCGGGCAAGCGCCCAGTTCGAGGTGGGAATTTTAACCCAGACAGATGTATTAAGAGCTGAAGTACAGGTTGCTCAAAGCAGGGAGCAGCTGGAAAGGGCCAAAAACCAATATAATATTGCACTGGAAAGACTGGCCCTTGAAATGGGGGTGGAATCCGTACCCGGCCCCATTGAAGAACCTGATGAGAGATCTTTTACTCCTTTGCCCATTTCCGGACTCTTTGAAGTTGCCATGGAAAATCGCCGGGATTTTAACCAGGCCGCACAACAGCTCAAAGCGGCAGACGAGCGTGTGGACTTTGAAAAGGCCGACTACTTTCCGAATCTGAGTCTTACCGGCCAGTACATACTAGCAGACGAAGACGAGCTTTTCTACGGAGAATCCAATGACTGGCAGGCCAGCCTGGTGCTCTCCTATCCCCTGTTTACCGGCTGGAAGACCAGTGCTGAAGTGGATCGCGCCCGGTCGGAAAAAAGCCAGGCCGAATACACTCTGGGCAGGCTTCGCAAGCAGATCCGCAATCAAGTGCGCAGTGTTTATCTAGACATCCAGACCCAGCAGAAGGTAATCGATCAGCTGGAGCAACAGGTTCTTTCAGCCAGGCAAAATTATGAGCAGGTCTCTGCCCAGTTTGAAGAGGGCCTGCTGACCGCCGTGGATCAGGTAGATGCCTTTACCGCATTAAATGAAGCCGAAAACCGCCTGGCCCAAGCATACTACACCTATCAGCTTGACTTAATCCGGCTGGATCTGGCAACCGGGATTTTTCAAAGCGATCTGCTTGAAATGGAGATATTAAATGAAAACGGGTAAGCAAAAGCATATGCATGGCCGAAACTTATGCCTTGCAATAGTAACAGCGGCAATGCTTCTTATGGGAGCATATGGCTGCGGTTCGGGGGAAGACAGTGAGAACGGCATGGAAAACGGAAAATCTGCAGAATGTGTAAGTGTTGATCTGGCGGAAGTTAAAACAGAGGATCTCGAAGAAATTATCAGAGGCATCGGCAGCACCGAGGCGTTTCAAAGCGTTGTGGTCTATCCTGAAATAAACGGTACGATTGAATCCGTGCATTTTGATGAAGGACAGCAAGTGGAAAAGGGCAAACTGCTTTTTACTCTTGATGATGCCAGGATTCAGGCCGAACTCGACGCCCGCCAGGCAGCCCTGGAAGAAGCCGAAGCCAACCGGGAAAACGCGCACCTGGTATTTGATCGCCGCCAGCGCCTCTACGAGCAAAACCTGGGCACCGAGGAGGCCCGGGACGAGGCCAGGACGCGTTACCAGTCCATGGTCGCCCAGGTCAAAAGGCTGCAGGCGGAAATCAGAAATATCCGGGAGACCATGGATGACACAAGAATAAGAGCTCCTTTTGACGGGACACTGGGCGAGCACATGGTGGATCCCGGACAGGTTGTGGATACCAATACCGTACTGACTTCAATTGTTGAGACCCAGCGTCTTAAAATCGCCTTTACAGCCCCTGAAAGACACATGGCAAGGATAAAAACCGGCCAGGAACTAAGAATCATGACCCCGGCCTATGCTGAAAAAACCTTTCCGGGCACAATCTATTTCATAGACCCCCGGATCTCGGCTGCAACGCGCAGCCTTAAAATAAAGGCGCGCATGGACAATCCGGACAACATGCTTCGACCCGGAGGATTTGTCTCCGTGGAGTTGATTGCAGCAATCCGGGATAACGTTCTTATAATTCCCGAAGAAGCCCTTATTCCCACGCGCACCGGCTACATGGTCTTTACCATAAAAAACGGCAAGGCAAGGGGTCGGGAAGTTGAAATCGGGCTTCGAAAACCGGGTATAGTGGAGATAACAAGCGGACTGGAAAATGGGGAGCCCATCGTCAGAGCCGGCCATATATCCCTTTATGAAGGCGCACAGGTCTGTGGTGAGTAAAAACGAAGTTACGTGACCCAAAAAAAGGCAGCTAAGAGATCATGATCTGGAATCTATGCATACGCAGGCCCGTGCTGACCACGGTTCTTTTTCTCATAATTTTTATTTTCGGTATGTTTGGGTACAACCAGATGCCGGTCCGGGAATATCCTGACGTGGATTTTCCAATTGTCAACGTCAGCGCCGTACTGCCGGGCGCCGACCCCGAGGTGATCGAAACCGAGGTTGTCGAACCCCTGGAAGAACAATTAAACACCATCGAGGGGGTAAAGGAGATCAGATCCACCAGCCGGGAGCAGGTGGGGGTTGTCACAGTGGAATTTGAGCTCTACCGCGATGTTGACCTTGCGGCCCAGGACGTTCGCGACCGTGTCACCCGGGCCCGGCCTGACATGGCAGCCGACATTGAGGAGCCGGTGATCCGCAAAGTAGACCCTGACGCCCGGGCGGTCATGTGGATTTCCCTTCGGGGCGACCAGCGCTGGGATCCGGTGAGAATGACCGAATATGCCGATACAGTGGTCAAAAACCGGCTTGAGCGCCTGCCAGGCGTGGGACAGATCTTTATCGGGGGCGAGCGCAAATACGCCGTACGCATCAGGCTCAATCCCGACAGGTTAGCAGCCCACAATCTTACGGTCCAGGAAGTTGTCCAGAGTGTCCAGGCCCAGAATATCGACATTCCCTCAGGCAGAGTGGAAAGCCTTGAACGCGAATTTTTGATTAAGACCGAAGGCCGGTTTTCATCTGCAGAACCCTTCAACGACATTATAATCACCTACCATAACGGCGCCCCGGTACGACTGGCAGACCTGGGCCGGGCAGTTGACGGTGTGGAAAACGACCGCAACATTGCCCGCTACGGGGGTGAAAAATCCGTGGGCCTCGGGGTGGTTATGCAATCTGATGCCAACCTGGTAGAAGTGGTCAAAAGGGCAAAAGATGAGATGAAGGCCGCTGAAAAGGATTTCCCGCCAGGCCTGAAATACGAGATTGCCTCGGATAATTCCGAATTTGTCAATGAAACCATCGGGGATCTTATCACCACCATATTTATTGCAACAGCTCTGGTGGTAATCGTAATCCTGTTTTTTCTCGGAACCATCCGGGGAACGATCATTGCCGGTATTACCATCCCCACCTCCCTTCTTGCGGGCATGGCTGTCATATACTACCTGGGATTTTCCTTAAATGTGCTCTCGCTTCTGGGTCTTATCCTGGTTGTCGGCCTGGTGGTCGATGATGCCATTGTTGTGCTGGAAAGCTGTTACCGGCATATGGAACAGGGAGCCGATTCCAAGCCGGCGGCCAGAACAGGCACCACGGAAATAGCCTTTGCAGCAATCGCAAACACCCTTGCACTGCTTTCGGTGTTTATTCCCGTGGCTTTCATGCCCGGAATGATCGGGCGCTTTTTTTTCGAGTTCGGCCTAACAGTTGCCGCAACCGTTCTGGCATCGACTTTCACGGCCCTGACCCTGACTCCCATGCTGTGCTCCCGTTACCTTAAAGCACCGGCGGCCTACACAAGGCGACCGATTATCTTTCGCTTCACGGAAAAATTCTTCAAAGGCCTTGAGGCCATTTACAGCCCGCTGCTAAACGCTGCCCTCAGAAAGCGGGTAATTACCTTAGTTGTTGCCACAGCCGCCCTTGCCATCGGGATTTTTTTCCTCACCCGGCTGGAAACCGAGTTTTCCCCCAGTTCGGATCAGAGCAAATTCATGATCGTATATGAAACCGTGGAAGGCGCAACCCTTGCAAGTACGGACAAATACGGCTCCATGATCGAAGACATCCTGGCCGGCATCGATGAAATCCAGGGCTATTTCATGGCAATCGGCATGGCCAGGGAAGGCCCGGGCAAAGTAAACGAAGGCATGGTCTTTGTCCGGATGACCCATTATTCAGAGCGGGACCGGAGCCAGCAAGTTGTCATGGGGGAAATCCGGGAAAAAATGAACAGGCTTACGGGTGTGCGCGGCTACGTTCTTGAAAGCAGCGGCCCGGTGGGGGCCGAGGCTCCTTTGCAGGTGGTACTCACCAATCCTGATATTGACAGGCTTGCTGAAATTCAGGAGCAGGTCATGGGATGGATGCGCACCCAGTCTGAATTTGCCGGAGTCCGCTCGGACATGAAGCTTGACAAGCCGGAAGCAAGGGTTTACGTCAACAGGCAAAAAGCAGGAGAAATGGGCATCACTGTTGCTCAAATTGCAAACACTCTGCGCTTTGTCTTCGGTGATCCGGATATAACGGAAATTGAAAAACACGGGGAGCGCTATGATGTTATAACTGAAATAGCATCCCGGGAAAATGTTCCTGAGGTCATAAACCATCTTTACATAAAAAACCAGGCCGGAGAAATGGTCAACATGGCCAGCCTGGTGGATCTTCAAGAAGGTGTCGGCCCAAGTGAAATCCACCATTTCAACCGTGGCCGGGCCATTACCATCAGTTCCGACCTTCCCCCGGGCGTGCCCCTGGGAAGAGCCCTTTCAAAGGTTGAAGATTACATCGACACCCGGATTCCGCCTGAATTTAAAAGCGCTATTACAGGACAATCCCGGGACTTCAGGGAATCATTCTTTTATCTGACCATGGCCCTGGCATTTGCAGTGGTCTTTATTTTTCTGGTCATGTCCGGGCAGTTTGAATCCTTTCTTCACCCCCTGACTATTCTCATGGCCCTTCCCCTTGCCGGGGTGGGTGCTTTTGGGGCCCTGTGGGCCCTGGGTATGACCATAAACATCTTCTCCTTTATCGGTATTATAATGCTGCTGGGCCTGGTGACCAAAAACGCCATTCTGCTGGTGGATTATGCCAACGTGCTTGTGGCAAGGGGAAACACCGTCATGGAGGCCGCCCGCCAGGCCGCCCGGGTCAGGTTCCGCCCTGTGCTTATGACTGCCATTTCCACTATTCTGGGAATGGCTCCCATTGCCATGGGATTTGGAGCAGGCGGTGAGGCCCGTGCTCCCATGGGTGTTGCCATTTCCATGGGCATGCTTGCCGCCACCGCCCTTACCCTGCTGGTAATCCCGGTGGTCTACACACTGTTTGACGCCCTGCAGGTGAAAATACTGCGTCACAGAATGATCAGCCTTGTGGTCACGGCATTTGCAGCAGCCCTTGCGGCAATGTATTTTGTCTTCTAAGGGGGACGGCACGCACAAAAAAACGGGAGTGTCCCATGAAATTATTGCATATAACGTTTCACTTTGAATACGCAGATGAAATCGAAAAAATCCTGGACAAAAACGAAATCGAAAACTTTGTTCGCTATAGCATGTGCGAAGGCAGGGATCGTGACGGAAAGCACTACGGAACCCAGGTTTATCCGGGAAGCACCACGGTGGTCCAGGCCCAGGTACCCGATGAAGGGATGGCTCAAATGCTTCAGGATCTCAAAGCGTTCCGGGACAAAAAAATGGCTCACCGTCACCTGGAAGCAGTTGTGCTGCCTATTGAAAAACTACTGGATTAATACTTGACGGCTTCGTAAAAAGTCCAATATCTGCGTTATGCGCGATTCCTCAGAATTTCACGTACGACTAAGTACGCTGCATTCTTCGGCAATCGCGCAAGCCTTGATCTTGAACTTTTTACAAAGCCGTCTAAAAGCGACTTTTTACGGGAGCATCAATACTTGATGGCATTGCACTTCGTTGCTCTGACGGCGGTGCGGAAAAGGGGGTTTCCGAGCGGAAATTGAGGCTCCAGGAGGCTCCTGGAGCGAGGAAACTCCTTTTTCGCGCCGCCGTCGGCCAGGGAGCTTATGGATTTGCTTTCTGCAAGAATACAGCCGTGGGCGGAATAAGCAGCTTTCTACGATTCCATCAAGACCGGCGAGATCAATTGCTAAACTGCCGAAGAATGCGTATAAGCTCGGATCTACGAATGGGTTTGGAGATGTATTCATTCATACCGGCAGCCAGGCACTCCTGCCTGTGCTCGCGCATGGCATGAGCTGTCACGGCCACCACGGGGATATCGGTAAATCCCTTTTCCCGCAGCGCCCTGAGTGCTTCAAATCCGTCCATTTCCGGCATCTGAATATCCATGAAAACAATATCCCAGGCTTCAGGGTCCTTTACAAAGACATCTACAAGCTCTTTTCCGTTGACTGCCAGGCCTACCTGACATCCAAGCTTGTGAAGTATCATTTCAATAAGCTTCTGGTTAACTGCATTGTCCTCAGCCACAAGGACCCGCAATCCGGTAAATGATTCTGAGACACCAATGTCGGTCCCCTCCGGGACTACGGCTGCACGATTTTTTTGTTTCTTTCCGCCCAACAACTCATCAAGCACCATAAAAAGACGCTCACGCCGTACCGGTTTGACCAGTGACTGGTTAAATCCAGCCCTGGCAAAAAGATCCGGATCCCTTTCCACCAGATAAGAAGCTGCTATAAGAGGAAGGCCGGAAATACCGGCTTCCCCGGAGCTGCGTATCTCCCGGGCCACTTCGTATCCACTCATTCCCGGCATGTGGATGTCAATGATGCCGGCGTCAAAAGGATTGCCCGCCACAATGGCCCGCTGCAAGGTAGGCACCACCTCCATACCGTTTCTAAGGTCCGATGCACGGATT
>JAABTZ010000130.1 GCA_011389605.1 Desulfobacteraceae bacterium | reverse complement strand
CGCTCTTCCGATCTCCGGATTTGCACTAAAAATGCAAGTTTTTTTGTTTAGGCTTTTTCCTTATGGCCGATATCTGCTGCTGAATTAATCAAAAGCCAGGCTCTGCTGTTACCATTTTCCGGGTCAATGAACCCAGCAGGCGGTAAAAACCGGTTTCCGCCCCCTGCTCAAGTTTAATTGTAAATGGCTCTATCCAGGCTCCCAGGTGCCGGTTGATGAAACGTTGTTTTATGTCTTCTATATTTTGTGCGGCATCGGTGTCAGCACCAGCCTCAGCCTGAGCTGAGAGCAGGTATGCAAGAAATTCAAGTTCTGCAATGATATGGTCAGGCGGGTTGTGGAAATCGTTTGCCATTTCCAGCCCTGCTTCCCTGTAAATCTCCGTTATCTCCAGGGTGGATTCGCCCATCAGGGTGCGCTTTGCCTCCAGGTATACTGAGCCGAAAGGGGCGGCAGCAAGTTGAAATGGTCCCATAAAAAGCCGGGCATGATCCAAACGCAGATCGTTTATATCGGTTTTTTCAAACAGGATTTTCAGTTTCTGGATCTCCGGGACAGGAGTATCGCCTGAAATGGGATTCTGGCTGCATAACCGGTTTATAATGCCGGCAATGTCCGGCCCTGGTTCTGCGTAGCAGGCCGCCAGCATTGCAAATACATCTGCTCTCAGACCTGCTGCACACATCAGGATTCCTCCGGGGCAGCCCCAAGGTCCAGATACCGTTCTGCCAGGGTATAGATGGTCAATACGATGCTTAGCACCAGCAAAATGATTCCCCATTCATAAATGCTGGGCACGTAATGGATAAACGCCGGGGCCCCTTCTGCCTGCACGCCCATGGGTTTGACGTTGCCGGACAAAAGCTGTTCAAACCTGCCTGCAAACATGCCGACCACCACCAGGACAGCGGCGGCAAACTGAGCTGCGGCATTTTTGCGCAGGGCGGCAAAAGCCAGTATCGCCAGGGGCACGAGTATGCCGGCGATCAACTCCACATTAAAAGACAGGCTGCCCATCATATGCATGAATCCGGCCATCTGCTCGGTTTGGGCGGCAAACGCCCGGATCACCCGCAGCAGAAACACCACCAGGGTGGCCCCCAGGGCAATGCCAAGATACCGGCTCAGATCGCTTCTGGCCCGGCTCTCCTGCTCGTTTTGGCTGCCTTTGAGCCAATCATTGATCACCGAGGACAACAATAACGCCGCAAGTCCGCTGGCAAAGGCGGTGACCAGAAAATACAGGCCCAGGGTAAATCCGAAAAATCCCAGCCTGGCCTGCACGGTGCCGAATACCACCGACAGGGACAGATAGGAGAAAAAAGACAGCAGCAGTGCGCCGATGGCGGCAAACACCCCTTCGATGCGGTGCCATTTGCCCTGGTGCATGGTCAGAAACTTAAACACCACAAAGGCAAAGTAGAATCCGTACAGAATGGCCATCCACCAGATGGGCGAGGTCAGGTTCGGGGAAAAGGCGATCCAGATCAGATTGGTCAGGGTGCTGATGGGTCCCAGATCCAGCCCCTTGCACATCAGTCCGGCCAGAAGTGTGGCAAAGGCCAGCAATGCAGCCCTTTTGGCCACCGGATAAAGATGTTTGGCCCCGAATACAGTGGGCAGCGAGGACAGCAGGGTCAGTCCGGCGGCGGTCAGGCCGAAAAACAGGTAGCCTGCCATGGGAAGTCCCCAGAATACCACGTTTCTTGTGTTATAGACACCCAGGCCGGCAAATATGGTTGTCAGTGCCGCAAAGAGTCCCAGTGCAAGGCCCAGAATCAGCAGCAATGTCCAGGCTCTGGTAAAAGTTTTGCTGGCAGCCATCAGAATCCTCCTTTGGTCTGTGTATAGGTGCCGGGGTTAAAGCTCCGGATATAGTATATCTTGGGCTCGGTCCCCAGGTGCTCCTTTAGCCTGTAAGGCCTGTATTTGCCAATCAGCTTGCTCACCTCGCTTTTCGGGTCGTCTAAGTCCCCGAAAATCCGGGCGTCTGCCGGGCATGCCTCCACGCAGTAGGGCAGGAGTCCGCGCATCAGCCGGTGGTCGCAGAAAGTGCATTTTTCCACCACGCCCATGGGCCTTTCTGCGGGAAGGGTTGTGCCCCGCTCGGGATTTTCATAAGGGGGTCTGCGGGGGGTGCCGTAGGCAGATGCCTGTTGAGCACCGGAATTGGTGCAGTCCTTGATAAGCACGTTTTTTTGTCTCCATTGCTGGTGCGGCTCTTCCCAGTTATAGGAAATCACACCGTAGGGGCAGTTGGCAATGCAGTACCGGCACCCGATGCACTTGTTGGGATCATGCATGGTGATCCCGCCTTCTGCTTTGTGCATGGCCCGGGTGGGGCATCCCAGGGCGCAGGGCGCGTTTGCACAGTGATTGCACAGGGTGGGGATGTAGTGAAAGCGCACATTGGGAAATGTTCCCACGGTTTCGGTGATCTTGTAGGACCAGCTGATGCCTTCGGTGAGATTGTTTTCATTTTTGCAGGCGATAATGCAGGCCCCGCAGCCGACGCATCGCTGGTGGTCTATGACCATTGCGTATTTCATGCTTCAAGCCTCCTCGAATTGATTTTCCGGCAAATTACAATTTGACGATTTTCACCCGGGTGGTGCTGTAATATGCCGAGGATCCGCTCAAACGGTCATAATCTGCGGGAAGAATGTAGTTGTTGTTTCCTCCCCGGGGTTTTTTGCCGAAAACCTCGGCTGCCCGGCTGCCGTAGGCCCAGTGGCCCTGGCCGTAGCACTTGGCAACACATCCCGGCCGGACACCTTCCCACAGGGTGGCCGTGCACTCGATTTCGCCCACAGGGGAGATGATTTTGATTTTGTCCCCTTTTTCAATGCCCAGGGCGGCAGCGTCTCTGGGATTGAACTTGGCTGCGTCCTGGTAGTTCACATCCCCGGGATCCAGGTCTTTTAACTCGTAATACCAGGAGCAGTTGGCAGAGCGGCCCTCGCGGTTGAGACGGGCCTTGTGATCCACAAACAAAAGCGGATATTCCCCGGGATCTCCATGCACATAAGGTTCCTCATGATGCGGCACAAAGGCCAGTTCCCCGCGTGCCTCGTATCTGCAGACCTCAAGCACGTGGTCCACGTCTGTGTCGTGCTTTTTGGCATGTTTTTCCAGGGCGGTTTTCAGGGTTTGTGAGTAGAACTCAAATTTTCCGGTTTCGGTTTTCATTTTGCTCCACCTGGCGCGGTAGGGATAGGGATCTGAGTTCCACACCCCGATTTTTTTGAATTCCTCCCAGCCGTTGATTTTGTCGCCGCCCTTGTATCGATTCGGGTCCCACAGGT
>JAABTZ010000129.1 GCA_011389605.1 Desulfobacteraceae bacterium | reverse complement strand
GGTCCCGGGTGGCGATTTTTGCGGCATATTCGGAAAACTGTTTTTCATCTTCGGGCGATTTTCCGGTTTCCGGGTCTTTGAATTGCTCCACGTGATAGCGGTGCAGATTGTCAAAGCCGCGCTCGGCCAGCTTTTTGCCCAGCAGAAAGGGGATTTCGGTTTCATCAATCTTGAAATCAAAGGGCATGTCTATGATGGGCTGGAGAAGCGGCACATGGCGGTAGCCGTTGCCCGTGGATTTCAAATACCCCCATTTTTCAAACATGTGATGGGTATCTGGCAGGACCAGGTCGGCAAACCAGGAAAACTCCGATGCGTTGGTGGTGATGTGCACCAGGAAGGGAATTTTGGAAAGGGCCTTGTCCCACCGCTGGCCCTGGGGGGCCGAGAAGTTGAAGTTGTTCATGTAGGCGATTGCCATTTTGATTTCATAGGGATCTTCATCGGCGATGCCGTCTGCGGCCCGGTTGGTGATCACCCCGCCCCCGGATTTTCCTTCCTTGAGGCAGGGAAATTCCAGGCGGCCGCGCTGGTCGATTTTTTCATGCCGGGTGCCTTTTTTGGCGATATCATCCAGGTACTGGTCATATCCGGGAAATCCGCTGGTATATTCCTTGTTTGATACCATGGTGCCGCCCAGATTGTCACAGGCGCCCACAAGGCCGTTTAGGGCGTGGCAGGCCAAGCTTGCATAGCCCCCCCGGACCTGCATGACCGGTCCGCCGCCCAGCCAGGACATGACGTGAGGGGCGGCTTGTGCAAATTCCACGGCCACCCTGCGGATCTGTGCGGCCTCCACCCCGGAGATTTCCTCGGCCCATTGCGGGGTCTTGTCCTTTAGCGCCAGGTTCCACCACCGCACCACCCCGTGGGTGTGTTTTTCCGCAAACAGGTTTTCATCCACTTCACGCCCTTCAATGAACCGGTTTTCACCGTCTTTGAAATCACCAACAAAATCCTTGTACCACAGCCCTTCTGTCAGTATCACGTGGGCCATGGCCACAGCCAGGGCCCCGTCGTATCCCGGCTTTGCCGGAATCCATTCATCTGCCTTGGCGGCCGTGGCCGAAAGTCTGGGCTCTACGATTGCCACCTTGGCCCGGTCCAGGGCGCTGCCCCAGGCCTTGGAATAATAGGATACCTGGCGGTTGGCAGCCAGGGGATCTGCCCCCCACAAAAGGATGTAGCGGGTGTTTTCCACGTCATACTGGCGGTAGCCCCAGAAGCCCTCGGTGTAATAGGGGCCGAACTTTTCGCCTTCGGCGCATATGGCGCTGTGGGAGATGTTGTTGGGCGATCCGATGATCTTGGTCATGGAGTCGTAAAGGATGTCGCGCATGTAGGTATATCGGCCGCGCATGAGCATGTACTTGTAAGTTTCCCCGTTTTTGCGCAGTTCCATGACGCGGTCTGCCATCATGTCCAGGGCCTCCTCCCAGGAAACAGGCACAAATTTCGGGTCCTGGTCCCGGCCCTTTTCCGGGTTGGTTCTTTTCATGGGCACCTTGATCCGGTCCGGGTCATAGACCTGCTGCAAGGCCATGTGCGCCCTGGGGCAGCTGGCCCCGCCGTTGACCTTTGAATGGGGGTTGCCCCTTACCTTGACAGCTCTTCCGTCAATGACATAGACCTGCTTGGCGCACCAGGAGGTGCATCCCTGGCAGGCCGCCGGCAGCCACTGTCCGGTGGTTTGTGTTCCGGTTTGTGCACTGGCCTTTTTCAGCGGTGCAAAGGCGCTTAAGCTCAGTCCGGAGCCCAGCACAGCACCTGCGGCCAGCGAAGACTTGACAAACGCCCGGCGGCTGATCTCAATACCGCCGCTTCCCGCACTGGTCATGGAATCGTCTTTTTTCATGCTCCCGTCCATTTTTTGTGTTTGAATTTGGGTTCGGGTGTTGCATATCGTATATATTTAAGGTTAATCAGGCCGGAGAAGGGTGCAAAAAAAATAATCGGTTTTTATTTTTTCGGCCGTTTTCGGTTCCGCCGGAAAGGTGCTGAAGTCCGGTCCGCTGAGCCTGCACCATTTTCCCGAGATTTTTAAATGGAATATATCGGCACCACTCCCGCAGAAGCCGAAGGCTCAGAAGATGAGAAAAAACAGGTTTTCAGGCAGGTCCGGGATATGCTGGATGCAAAGATCCGTGAGTGGCTCGGTCAGCAGGGCGCCGGCAGGGATCTGTGAAAACCGGTTTTTGACCAACTACCGGCCCGTGCTTATGATTTATGGACACGCGTGTATCTGTGCCCGGAAAATGATCAGGGATATTTGAAATGAAAATCGTCTCCATTGCCATCAGCAAACATAAAGGCACCCCCAAAAAACAGGTAAAAACCGCCGAACTCATCGAAGACCATGGCCTTGACCAGGACGCCCATGCCGGCGACTGGCACCGGCAGGTGAGTTTTCTGGCCGCAGAAAGCATTGAAACCGCACGGCAGCAGGGCCTGGATGTCTCTTTTGGCGATTTTGCCGAAAATATCGCCACCACCGGCATTGACTGGAAAAGCCTGCCAGTTGGCACCCGGGTGGCAATCGGGGCCTCGGCGGTGGTGGAAGTCACTCAGATCGGCAAAACCTGCCATAACAAATGCGCTATTTATTACAAGGCCGGCGACTGTATTATGCCCAAAGAGGGGGTTTTTGCCCGGGTCTGCCGGGGCGGGGCCATTTCCTGCGGCGATCCGGTGGTTGTTTATAAAATAGGAGATCAAAGAAAAAGTCATAAAGGTCAATAAGGGACATGGAAAACCAAACCATTGAACTGCTCGGGCAGATCCGACAGGATGCGCCCTTGGTGCACAACATCACCAATTTTGTGGTGATGAACGCTTCGGCCAATATTTTGCTGGCCATTGGCGCATCCCCGGTCATGGCCCACAGCACAGATGAAGTCGAGGAGATGGCGGCCATGGCCGGGGCCCTGGTGTTAAATATCGGCACTTTGGATCAAACCTGGCTGGATGCCATGGTCCGCGCTGGCAGGGCGGCAAACCAAAAAGGCATCCCGGTGGTGCTCGACCCGGTGGGAGCGGGTGCCACGCAATTTCGTACCCATGCCGTGGAAAAAATCCTGTCTGCCTGCCGGATTTCAGTGCTGCGGGGCAACGTCTCGGAAGTGCTTTCCCTTGTGTCTGAAGGTGTGCGCACCCGGGGGGTGGAATCTGTTCTTGGCCTCCCGGATGATGCGATCTCTGAATTGATGGCCCTGGCTGCTGCAAACAATTGCATTGTGGCCGTCTCCGGACAAACGGACTGTATCACCGACGGCCACCGGGTTTTCCGGGTGGCAAACGGCCATCGCCTCATGACGCGGGTCACGGGCACGGGGTGCGGCTTGTCCGCGGTTACATCAGCTTTTTGCGCGGTTGCACCGAACCGGCTGCTTGAGGCGACAGTGGCTGCGTTTGCCTTTTACGGGCGGTGTGGGGAACTGGCTGCGGCGGCCTTTGACAAGCCCGGCAGTTTTTATACCGCATTTCTTGACTGTCTATATTCCGCCGGAGAGGCTGAAATCAGCCGGGGGCTGAAAATTACAGAAGCAGCGGGGGCCTTCCCCGGCGCAGACGGTAACGATTGATGATTTTAAGCGTGGGGCCGCGGGAGATCATCCATCTTTCGAGCCTGAACTTGCCGGGAAAATTCATCAGGCCGAGGCCTATGATGATGGTCAGCAGTCCCTGGCCCGGGGTGAAGAGCATTACGATGCCGGCTGTGACAAAAACGAGGCCGGCTGCATTTTTCATGATCCGGATCAGGAGCCATACGCCTGTTGTCCGATGGCAGTCCCGGCACATTACCTGCCGGCTGCCGGAGGCAAAGTAGTCTTCCGGGATCCTGAGCACCAGCCACGGAATGATTGCCAGGGTAGCGGCAAATGCCGCAAACGAGGCCCCCGCTACCCAGTAAAAAACCGTCTCATGGGTTTGAATCCATTCAAGCATGCAAGTCTTATCCACTTCTATTGTAGGCCGAATAATATTTGATGACACCGTAAAAAGTCCAATATCTGTTTTACGCGCGATTTCTCAGAATTTCACGTACGGCTAAGTACTCTGCATTCTTCGGAATCGCGCAAGCCTTGATCCTGAACTTTTACTTTGCCACCCAAAAATTGACTGCTTACGGTTTCATCATATTTGTTTTCCCCCAGCAGGACGTCTCAAATGAAAGCGCCACTGTATCAGGTATAAGAAAAACAAAGGAAGTCCGTCAAACGCACCATAACCTTATTTGTTAATAAAATCAAACAGTATGCGCCTAGAACGCAGCCACCTTTGTTTATTCATTCCACTGCCACCTGGTCGACCACCGGCCCCTGCTGCGCCGGCATCATCTGATTGCCTGAATCAAGATGCGATATTTGCCAAACCCCGGACCAATGATTAAAGGAATAAAAAGAGCCGGGTGCAGGACCTGAGCCAAGGTAAAATTTTAACCGAACAAGTCTGATGCATTCGTAAAAAGTTGCTTTTAGAAAGCTTTGTAAAAAGTTGAAGATCAAGGCTTTTGCGATTTTGAAGAATACAGCGCACTTAGCTGTACATGAAATTCTGAAAAATCGCGTATAACGCAGATATTTGGTTTTTTACGG
>JAABTZ010000128.1 GCA_011389605.1 Desulfobacteraceae bacterium | reverse complement strand
GACTGGAGCCGCTTACGGAGGAAATGAGCAAGGTCCTGATCAGCAATATGTTAAGCATACGGGGGCTGCAGCATGCCATTGCCGCTCAGATCATCGAGCGCTCCGGCGGTAATCCCTTCTTCATGGAAGAAGTGGTGCGCTCGTTCATCGATGAAGGGGCGGTGGTTCGGCATAACGGTGAATTCAAGGTCACCGACAAGATTGAGAAGATGGTCATCCCCTACACCATCAATGACGTGCTCATGGCCCGCATCGACCGCCTGGACGAAAACACCCGCGACCTTCTAAAGACCGCATCGGTCATCGGAAGAAGCTTCTTTTACCGTATTTTAACAGAAGTTGCCAAAGCCATAGACGACCTGGACAGCCGGCTCTCCTACCTGAAAGAAATTGAGCTCATCCGGGAGCAGCAGCGCATGGAGGAGCTGGAGTTTCTGTTCAAGCACGCCCTGGCCCAGGAAGCCGCCTATGAATCGATCCTCCAGCAGAAGCGAAAGGATCTGCATCTCCAGGTGGCCAAATCCATCGAGAAAGTATTCGGAAACCGGCTGCACGAGTTTTACGGGATGCTGTCCCTGCATTACATAAAGGGCGAAAATTATGAAAAGGCGGAAGAATATTTGATTAAAGCCGGAGAAGAAGCGCTTCGCACCTCGGCTTCCAGTGAGGCATTAAATTACTACCAGGAAGGATTGAAGCTCTATCTTCGGGCTGATAAAGAAAACATCAACCCCGAAAAACTGGCCATGTTTGAACGAAACATTGCGATCGCACTCTACAACAAAAGCCGTTGGGAAGAGGCAGTCCAGCATATTGACAAGGTTTTTGAACATTATAAGATGCCCGCAAATCCGAACAGGATCCTGCTTTTATTAAAGTTTATGAAAAATATCGTATTTATTTTTGCAAAACCGCTCTGGTTTAAAGGAACAAGAAAACCACCACCAACACAAACAGAAATAGATTATCTTGATCTGGCTTACAAAAAAGCGACAGCATTAGTATTTATTGATCTTGAGCGACACTTTTTCACTACGCTGAGTTGCTTCAACCGGAGTTGCCAAATAGATATTGCCAGGTCGCCAGAGGCCATAAATATTTATTCGGGAACAGCCGGTGTATTTTCCTTTGGTGGCTTATCATTTCGAATTCCCAAAAAACTACTGGATATCAGCAGGGATGCCATCGACCAAAATGATGTTTTCTCCCTCATGGCTTTTAAATTACATCAAACTGTACTGAAATACTCTTCCGGAGATTTTTCAAATATCAGAACTTTTGAAAAAGCCATTGTGGACGATGCCCTTAAAAAAGGAGAGCTGTGGAATACGACCATGTACCTCTGGGTCTTTATCTGCAGTAAAATTTATGTGGGTTTATTTTCTGAGGCAGAAGAGTTTGTTGATAAATTGGCCCAAATTCAAAACAACTATGATTATGGGCTTGCTGCAGTAATTATGTCCGCTGTTAAAACGCATCTTTTTGAACAAAGAAGAAAACTCCACGAAATGTTATCGGAATCCCAGCGGGGAATAGTTTTGGCCGTCAATTATAACATGACAATTCACCAACAATTTTTTTACTCCTGGAAGGCCCAATCTCAAATCTTTCTAGATGATTTGGAGGGGGCAAGAGAATCCTTGTCCCAAGCCCGGAATATATTCCGTGACTGGCGCCTGGGATCGCCTTATTTTATTCTGCCCCAACTGACTGCGCAGCTGAAGATCAATATATATGATCTCAGGAATGCTATAATGACCAATGATAAACCTGCTATCCGTAAGCAGAATATATGCGCTTACAAAAGCGGTAAAAAAGCTCTTAAAAAATCAAAGCGCTATGCAGCAAACTGGACTGAAATCCATTACCTGATTGGAGAATATTACTGGCTTATCGGCAATCAGGAAAAAGCGCTCAAATGGTGGGACAAAGCAATTAAAAAAGGCGAAGAATTAGGCGTTCGGCCCGATCTCTCCCGCACCTATTTCGAAGTGGGCCGGCACCTGCTGAAGCCCGACAGCCGATATACGACCTTAAATAGCATCACTGCCGAAGAATACCTCCAGAAAGCCCGGGGCATGTTTATGGAACTGGATCTGCAGTACGACCTGGATGAACTGGATAAAGTGGTTGGGAGTTCCAATCTTGCAATGGCAGCAGCATAAACAATTCTGGCAGGGGATATTGTCATGGAATGCTCGGAATGCCATACGGTAACCCCTCCACTCAAAAAATTTGCGGTGAATGCGGTCACAAAACATCTGCGACTGCTACGGCATACTTTCAAATCACTGCACAGCATGCAAAGATTATTGACAAGGCCGCGAATATGCGGCCAGAGAGCAGCTCACCACCGCCATCAGCCTCTTTAAGGAGCGCGGCGCGGACGGCTGGGTGGAAAAATATGAAAAGTCCTGTGCGGTGGACCCCAAACCTGGACCAGGTTATAAGCACTGATCAATCTATAATATTAGGGGGACATATGAATAACAACTATTTGAATGTTTCCGTTTCAGAAAAATCCTGCGTCAGGGCCGATAAGATGAAAACGGCTGAAGAGGCGGTTTCCGTTGTTAAATCCGGGGACCGGGTCTTTATCGGTACAGCTTGTGCCACGCCGCGGACTTTAATTCAGGCGCTTGAAACCACGGAAAAGCAGCTTTATGATGTTACATTGGTTCATTTTCTGACGGACGGGGCCATCCCTGTGGAAAATGGAGTGCCCAAAACCAGGTTCCAGCACAAGGTCTTCTTTGTGGGCGCAGATACCCGAGAAGCCATTAAAAAAGGTAAAGCTGAATATATCCCGATTTCCATCGCCCACCTGCCGAGATTGATCGAAAATGAGAAAATACCCATCAATGTAGCCATGGTTCAGGTATCGCCCCCTGATATTAATGGGTTTGTGAGTTTAGGGGTTTCTGTAGACATCACGCGGGTTGCTGTTTTAAAAGCCAGAAAAGTCATTGCGGAAGTCAATCCGAATATGCCTTATACGCATGGAGATTCACTCATTCCGGTAGAACGTATTGATGCGTTTGTGGAGGTCAACAGTCCGGTGATTGAATATCTGCACGAACCGGCGGATGTCATCGGCGAACAGATTGCCCGGTATATTGCCCGGATCATCCATGACAATTCGACCCTTCACACCGGCATCGGCCGCATTCCGAACGAGATGCTCAAGTATCTGACCAACCGAAAAAATTTAAGCATCCACTCCGATGTGATTTCCGAACCGGTCATTGATCTTATTGAAAAAAATGTCATTACCGGCCCGGTTTCCACCAGTTACTGCATGGGCTCAAAAGCCCTGTATGATTTAATCGACAGAAACACCCAGTTTTCTTTTCATCCGATCGATTACATCTGCCGGCCGGATATCATCTCCGGCATCAACCGCCTGGTATCGGTCACTCAGGTATTTTCTATCGATTTGATGGGCCAGGCGTGCGTGGATCAGTTCGGCGGTGAATTTTACGGGGGCATATCGGCCCAGCCGGAATTCATCCGGGCGGCCGCCATGTCGCCCGGCGGGAAATCAATTATCTGTTTGTCATCAACAACAGATGATGACAAGGAATCCCGCATTCGTCCGCTGTTAAGAGAAGGAGAAGGTGTCACCATCCCCCGCTCCGAGGTTCACTACGTTGTTACCGAATACGGGAGCGCCTATCTTTACTGCAAATCCATACAGGAAAAGGCGCTGGCCCTGATCGAAATTGCGCATCCTGATTTTCGGTCCTGGTTAATTGAAGAAGGCATAAGGCTTGGCTACCTGAAAAAGGGGCAGACGTTAAAAAGCAAGATCGCTTACCCGGAAAACGAAGAGAGAGAGGTCCAATTGAAAAACGGCGAGAAGGTGCTTATTCGACCGGCCAAAGCAAGTGATGCCGGTGGCATGCAGGATATTTTCTACAATATGGGGAAAGAAGATATTTACACGAGGTTTTTCACGCATCTGGCGTCGTTCACCGACAAAATGGCCCAGCATTTGTGCAACGTTGATTGTGAAAACGAGATGGCATTCACAGCCGTAGTTGGGGAGCGGGAAAACGAAAAGGTGATCGGCTCCTCATGTTATTTTGTCGATCCAGCGGATAACCTGGCGGAAGTCGCCTATATGATCCGACCGGAATGGCAGAAATGCGGGCTGGGAAGCGCCCTTCAGCAGAGAATGAACGAATACGCAAAATCAAAAGGTCTGCGGGGGTTCAAGGCGAATATTCTTGTGGAAAATGAAAAAATGCAGAAGGTGATCCGAAAAGGAAAAAACGTCACTTTCTTCCGCTGCGGCAATGAATTTGAAGTCATCAGTCTGTTTTGATGAAATGGGATCAGCAATAGAAATGTAAGCGCTTAAGCAACCCCATCTTCACTGACTGAATCCATTATGCCATGATCTCCAAAAATTACAATGCATGCAAGGAGGCATCATGGCCCAATCCAGAAAAGTCAAAACCAAAGTAGCGCCACATATGAAAAAAAGTGCTTATGCGACGGGTTAAATCTTAAGGAGCCTCGGAAAATGCAAAAGGATCTTGGGCAGCTTATCCCACAAATTAGAAGGTCGGATTTGCTTAACAAGCTAAGCGGTTCAACTTTGCAGAAACTTTCAAGTCAAATCCAGATCCTTGAGCTAAATGATGGGGAAACCCTTTTTTGCCAAGGGGATGATGCCGATGGAATTTATTTGGTCGTATCAGGTCAGCTTATAGTTAGTAGCTCTGATAATGGTGATTTAGAGGATTTAGTTGGGGTGGTAGGCCTTAATGAGTCTGTTGGCGAAATAACTGCAATTGTTGGTGGGAAACGCACAGCAGGTGTTTGTGCTTTATGCAAAACCAAGTTGCTGAAAATAGATAAAACCGGTATTGAACTCCTTGCTTCTGAAGCGCCCGATGCTTTTCGCTATATTTTAAAAATTGCTCGCAATCGACTGCGCAATGATCAACTAAGATCATTTCTTCCCAGGCATTTCGGCAAGCTTGAGCAATCAGAGATAGAGTATATTAAAAATCATATCGAATGGATCCACCTAAAAAGGGGCGATATCCTCTGCCGTCAGGGTGAACCAGGGGATTGCCTTTATTTCGTTATCAGCGGCAAGCTTAAGGTTTTCAAAGACGAAAACCAATGTGGCCTTGATGAAATTGGACGTGGTGAGATTTTAGGAGAATTGGCAATCCTTACTTCCGGTTGCCGTTCCGCTTCCGTCATAGCAAAACGTGATTCTGATATCGCAAAAATTCCAGCGAAAGTTTTTAACAAACTGGCCCAGAATAATCCCCAGGTACTATTATCAATCGGACGAACGCTTGCACAAAAAAAAATAAAGACCGAAACAAAACATCTGTCAAGTGATACGCAAATTAATATAGCGGTTGTTTCCGTCGGTCAAGATCTTCCAATTGCTGCGTTCACTCAAAACCTGATACACGCTCTTAAAGTAAATTTCCAAACCTTTCATCTTAGCAGTTGTTTGATAAAACAAATTACGGGAGCCAAAGAAATTCAAGAAGATGATCCCTTCAATATCAGGATAGGCGCATGGATAGATGAACAGGAATCCAAATACGAGATTATGGTTTATGAAGCCGACCCCGCCCTATCCACCTGGACCAAACTATGCCTGCGGAATGCTGATAAGGTGCTAATATTAGTTCCCGGCAATAGCTATACTACTGAGGCTGAAAAAAAGATTCTCGCTTTGCTGCAAACCCAACGTAGCGAACTTTTAAGCAAGGTGGCAGTCTTTATCCATCAGGAGGAAATCTCCATACCACGAGGATCCAGCAATTGGTTGAAAGTGCTTTCATCGGAAGAGCATTACCATCTAAGATGGGGGAGGGAGTCGGACATTCAGCGTCTTGCCCGTTTTATAACTGGAAAGTCTATTAATCTCGTACTCAGTGGAGGGGCTGCCTGCGGTTTTGCCCATATCGGTTGTATACGCGCCCTTGAAGAAAACAACTTTCCTATTGATAGCATCAGTGGCACAAGCATGGGCGCGGTTATTGCGTCTCAGTATGCGATGGGAATGAAATATTCCGATATGATTAAATACAATCGATGGCTCTGGGTGCAGTCAAAGCCAAAAAAAGATATAACCTTTCCCTTTATATCATTTCTCCGTGGAAAAAAAATTGAACAGATCGCAAGGAGTATCTACGGTGATATTTTGATTGAAGACCTGTGGCTTCCTTTTTTTTGTGTTTCCACTAATTTGTCTTCGGCTCAATTAATTACCCATCGCGAAGGATTGCTTTTTAATGCTATACGATCAACAACATCCGTTCCGGGCCTCGTTCCACCGGTCATTCATAAAAATGAAATTATTGTGGATGGTGGGATTATGAACAATTTACCTGTTGATATCGCGAGGAATCTTTTCAAGGGACATATCATCGCTGTTGACGTCACCAACGCAAAAAAATTAAATGCTCAGCGATCTGAATTTCCATCTACTTGGGCGATTATCCGAAACATGATCTTTCCTCCAAAGGAAAAAATCCATTTCCCGAATATTTTGGACATCTTTTATCGATCAGCATTAGTAGGAAGCCGACATCAAACTGATAAGGCTAAACTGGCAGCGGACTTTTGCTTAAGGCCACCGGTTGAGAGTTTTAGATTTTTGGAATTCGAGGCATTCGACAAAATCATCAATGCAGGATATGAAGATGCAAAAGAAAAAATTCGTAACTGGATAGACAGTGGTAAGTTTTCCAATTGATTCCGGTTTCAGCAGGATCATGGCAATGTGAACCTATTATGTATAACGCAAGAAATGTGCCGTGTATCCATGGGCGCAATAGCCTTGTTTTGCTTAGTTTCCAGATATTTGGGGTGATAAAATTCCTATTAAAAAAGTTATAAACTGAGAAAGATTAAATAATTATGGGAAAATAATTACCCAAACAGCCGGTCCGAACAGTTTCAGGCCTAATTGTCGGTCATTTTCGTTTCGCCCACCTGTTTCAGCCCGATCTGCTCCAGTAAAGCGGCCCGGTGGCTTTTCAGATCCATGTCTTCCGGGAATGTTTCGATCTGGGAAGACAAGCTGTGAAAAGCATCATACCATAATCCTGCCTCGGCATAGATATAGGGTCTTTCAGGTATTTCTGCCCGGGCCAGTCTGTCTTTGATTTTTTCCGACTCCGGAATCAGTTCTATGGCCCCTGCTGCCAGAATGTCTTTGGACCGGTGCAGTGGGTCGGGAACCAGGGCGATGAACCATTTATACTGGATGCCGGCTTCAAGGTGAGCACCGAAGTCACTTAAGCGGACCGATTGAATCCCCGGTTTTTCCGGCGGGTCAATGCGGGTTTCAACCAGCGGTGTAATGCCCTGTTTCCGGATCAATGTGAATTCAATAGGATAGGGGGAAAGACTGGATTGATAAAAATAGAGAACCGGCTGGGCTGAGATGGTCAGACCGATATGTTCCGGAACAATCAAGCACAGGTAGGGAATCTCCTGATCCATTCCCCGGGAGCCGCCGGCCACACGTCCGGCTGGCGCCCCGCGCAGTGGCGGTTTATAGACGGGCGGGCTGTCTTTTTTCTGGGTTGTTTTCTGGGGAGGGGATTTTTCCTTTTCCTCCTTTTTTTGCTTGTCCATATCTGATGCCGTTGCCGTGATGACAAATAAGATGGCCAAGAGTGCGCCGCAGAAAACCTTCAATAAATATTTCATGAGTCTTCCTTTCCCCTGTTGTCAGGGTTGTCTTTGCTGGAAAATACCCGGTAAATATTGATGATTTCATTTTTTCCTTTTAAACCGGCTTCCCCAACCATCTGCACGTTAAATTGATTGTTGAGATACTGCAGGGTGGGCTCTCCGATGAGAATCCGCCAGGAGTTGTCTCCGGCAAGATTTTTATCATAACTTTCAAGCCGTGCTGCTGTATTCACAGTGTCACCCA
>JAABTZ010000127.1 GCA_011389605.1 Desulfobacteraceae bacterium | reverse complement strand
GACGTGACGTCCCAGTATATAACAAGATTCGAATTGTGTGTAAAGTGATCTTGAGGGGGTCAAGTCCATGCTCTGGAATATCCGGACAGGAGCGTGTGTGAGCGCATGAAAAATCGTTTGACCTCGGACAGAGTTTTTGCCCGGAGGGTTGAAAGGCTTCGGGATTCGATTAGTAAAAGTCAAGAATGGACTTGAACCCTTTTCTGTACAATATGTTTTTTCTTTGATAAACTCGTAAAAAGTCGCTTTTAGGCGGCTTTGTAAAAAGTTCAAGATCAAGGCTTGCACAATTGCCTAAGAATACAGGGTTCTTAGCCGTACGTGAAATTCTTCAGAAATCGCGCGTAACGCAGATATTGGACTTTTTATTAAGCCGTCAGTTGCTGAATATGCACAAATCCATCGCTGACAGCATTTCTGCCATCTTCATTTTCCACTAAAAACCATATTCGGGTTTCGGTGTTTTTTTTATCGACATTACCGACTTTTACCCTGATCCGGCTACCAGGGGTTACCATTCCGGTAAACCGGCAGGCAATGGTTTTGATGCTTGCCGGGTTGCCGTCAGCAAAGGCATTGGTGATTTCCCGGGTCGCCAGGGCCAGTGTTGCGGTGCCCTGCAGTATAATGCCAGGCAGGCCCACACTGTGTGCGAATTTTTTTGATGTATGGATTGGAAAAACTATGTTCGTGCATCCGTCGTATATAAAAGGCAGAAGCGGATCGATATAAATCTCATGCATCCATTTTAACTCATCGATCCTCGTATAGGGTTGAATTTCAGGGATATCAGCTCCCCCACGTGGTTCACCGCTGAATTGAACCCCTCGCATAAGCCCGCCTATATGTTCTGTGAATACCGGTGCATTTTGTTTATCAACTGCATCAAAGCGAACAACCACCTGGGTTCCGGATCTGTGAGGGAGGATGGCGGCGATTTTCCCGCTTATTGTCAGGCAATCACCCGGCTTGACAGGGCGGTGAATCTCAATGTGTTCGGTATAATGGACCTGGGAAAGCAGTGTCTCTGCCGGGAAATCGGCTGATTCAATATGTTCTTTCATATGCTCTGAAACAGGCCAGGTAAGGGCAACACAGAACATGGGCGGTGCCATGACGGGGGTTTGGCAATCATCATCAAAATAAACCGGGTTAGCATCACCGGTGGCGGCGGCATAATTCATGGTGTCCCGCTGGTTGACACTGGTGGAAATGCCACGCAGGGGAGTCCCGGAAAATTCTGAGCTCAGTTTCATAATCGACCTCCGGTTCTATTGGCCTCCCATCAATTGTTTTGCTTCCTCTTTCAATGTTGCTTTATCAATCTTTCCGTTGGCCAGCAATGGCAGGCTTGTTCGGATGAAAAAGCGCTTGGGCACCTTGTAATTGGCCAGTTTTTCATGACAGAGCCCCTCGAGTGCTGCCTCGGTTGTTTCCTTGCCGGGTTGCAACATGATATAGGCCCAGCCAACTTCCTGGTATATCTCGTCGGGTACTGCGATAACGGCGGCAAACAGGACCGATTCGTCAAGCTCGATAACCTCCTCGATTTCCCTTGGATAGATGTTTTCACCGCCACTTTTGAACATTTCCGAAATTCTGCCCGTAATGTGGATATATCCGCGTTCATCTTTGTATGCCAGATCGCTGGTATAGTACCATCCCTGGTCGTCGAGAACACGTGCGGTTTCCTCGGGCATGTTCCAGTAGCGGGAGAACATGAAGGGCCCCCGGACTGCGATTTCCCCGATTTGGCCGTCGGGCATTTCCCTGCGTTGGCCGTCCACGATTTTAAGCTCAAAAGAGGGTGCAATTTTGCCCGCCGTATGAAGCAAGGTATCAATATCATCATCTTTTTCAGTGTAGGTTACAAAACCGCAGACTTCAGTGCTGCCGTAACCCGTGATGAGCTTTGCACCATTATTCTGGGATATGCCGGAAAGCACTTTCACCATCAGCTCAGGGGCGGCGGAACCGGCCCAGGCGAAAAGCTCAATGTTTGACATATCTGTTTCCCAGAATTCTTTTTGCTGGAACTGGAGCAGGAACATAACAGGCACCTGCCCGATAACATTAATTTTTTCCTTTTCGATGACTTTCAGCGAATCGACCGGGTCAAACCGGTCCATGCAGATCAGGCAGCTGCCGCAAAGTATTCCTGCAAACCCTATTTCCACATCTGCAGCCACGTGGTTAATTGGAAAATGTAGCAGGGCGCGGCCTCCCTGGCGGAAATAAAATTTATCCACTTCCACTTTGATATTTTCGATAATGCTTCTGTGCGTATGCACCACTCCCTTAGGTTTTCCGGTTGAGCCTGAGGTGTACATCAGAAGGGCTTCGTCCTCCGGATGGACCAGGGATGCCCTTTCATTGAGAAGGTTATCGACTCCCTTTCTGCTCTGATCCACAAATGTCCTGTATTCTTCTGTACCGGGAACGGGTTTGCCGATAATGAGCACTTTTTTCAGAAAGGAAAATTCCTTTATAATAGCTTCAATGTTTTTAGAAAGGTCATTTCCCTGAAATTCCCCCACAGCGACCAAAACCGCCGGAGTGCTGTCTCCAACTTGATACCGCAGTTCATCAATGGTGAATTTGGGATTGATTCCCAGCCATATGGCGCCTACTTTATTTGCTGCCATATATGTAATTGGAAATTCTGTGCGGGCCATGGAAAGCATGGCTACTCTGTCGCCTTTTTTAACCCCTGCTTCGAGAAAAGCCCCGGCAACCTTGTCCATCTCGTCTTTGAAATCCTGCCATGTAAGCCTGTCGTTTTCAAATACAAGGGCTTCAGTATCGGGTGTTTCCCGGGCCCATTTTTCGACATAGTGCCAAGTCTGGGAAAGATCCTGCCAAGTCATTGTTTACCTCCCTGGGGTTTAAAAAGTTATTCAATCTGCAAATTGATATCCGCGCCGATCTCCTAATCCAATGCTTTGGGTATGGCTTCGTAGCTTTCATCAACCGGCGGCATGCTCACCGTGTCAAAGGCCGAGATGAGGCTGCCGTATACCTGATTTTCCTGCCAGCCATCGATGTGGGCTGCGCGCATGGCTGCTGCCTTGTATTTGTCCCAGTCTGCTGAGCCGTAGAGATGCATCTGCTGGGCGGCCATGGAGCCCTCTCCGTGGATGGTATCGATCTGCCAGTAATTTCCGGTCATATCCTTTATCAGGCGCATCACACGCAGCCGATCCTCCGTGGAGATTCCCTCTTTTGCGCTGAGATACTTTTCAATATAAGGCCGGATTTCCGGATTCTTCCAGTCCCTGTAGGCAGGAACCGTGGTGGACAGGCCGCCTGCTATATCCTGCATATACTGGCACATCTGGTGAAAGTTGCTGGCAAACGTATACTTGGCCGCATTAATCGACATGGGGTTGGGCATGGCAACATCAAGGCCGAATTCTTTTACCGGCTCGCGGCATGCGGCTTTGCCCATTTCTGCCACCATGTGAGTGATCATGGCCATCCAGGAAAGCTTTTTTCTGACGTGATCTGCCCGATCCACACCGTTGTATTCCGCCACCAGGGCGGCTGCTCCGGTCATGGCCTCAAGCTTTCCGATCATTTTGCAGGTGCCGAAAAGGCGGTGGTAGCTTCCGAAAGCATAGGCAAGGGTTCGGGAAAACTGCCATTCTCCGCACATAAAGACGCGCTCCCAGGGCACAAAAACATCATCAAAGACGATCAGGCACTCGGTGGGCTGCAAAGTGCTGGTCTTGGGATAGTCAAAAAGGCCCTCTTCGCCGTAAGTACGCGATACAGGCTCCACGGCGAGCATTTTCACCCCGGGAGCATTGCAGGGCACGGCAAAGGCAAGGGCGTAGTCCTTATCGGCTTCGCCATGGGTGCGGCAGGGCGAGCAGAGCAGCTCGTTTGCACACGGGGAGGCGCTTATATGGACCTTGGCACCGCGCACCACAATTCCGTCTTTCTGCCGGTCCACCACCCGCAGGTAGTAGTCCTGGTGCTGTTTTTGCACGGAAGGGTGAAGACTTCTGTCGCCCTTGACATCGGTGATAGCGCCGGTGATTCCCAGATCCCTTTTCATGAGCCACTTCCGGTAGGCCTCGACATTTTCCGTGTAGCTGGTTCCCAGATCCCTGTCCATGGCATTGGCGGTAACGGTAAAGGCAGCCAGGGCATCGGCGCCCATGCAGTGAAGCAGAACCCCGCCGCCGGTTCTCATGGCGGTTGCAAAGCACTTTCTCCGGCGCAGAAGGTCCTCAGCGGATTTCGGTGCTGTCAAAAGGTAGTTTATGTCCTCGCCGTCCTCGTTCTGGGTGACAAAAAGGTCCCGGTAGTCAGGGTGGTTGGGCAGGACGTAATCAAGAGCCGCGGTTCGGATGATGCCGCTTAAGGTGGGGTGGGTGCGCACATCCCCGACCCTTTCCCCCATGCACCAAATCTCCCGGCCGTCATCAAGGCTTTCCAGATACTGCTCGACTGTTCTGATCATGATTTTTCCCCTTTCTCTTGGATTTCCGCATCCTCTTGGAGTCCTGTCGGTTCAGGTTTGTTTCCCAATTATTTTTTGACAAGTGCCGATACCCTCCGTCCGCCTTTAATCAGCACTATTGCCGGATTTTTCTATTGCATACAGCCATAACTTCAGGTTAAAAAAGAATATTCTATATTCCGATCCGTAGCAGATTTTATCAGCCAATGCCAGAGCATAAACCCTGAACAAGGTCTCCATAATCGGAAGCATTGAATTGATCGCCTTAGGAGAAAGAGAAAGCTGATGAGCCTGGAAAAAAAAGCGCAAACCCTGGCCGATGAAAAGTGGCACGCCCTGCCTGAAGCCGATATCCTCAAAAAGCTGCACACCTCCCGGAAAGGGCTGGACACCCAAGAAGCGGCAAAGCGGCTGAAACAGTACGGCATTAATGCCCTGCCTGCCAAACCGCCCCCCACCATATGGGCAATTTTACTGCATCAGATCCTAAACCCCCTTATTTTCATTTTGATTGCCGCCGGCATCGCTTCTTTTGCCATCGGTGAAATGGCCGATGCGATGTTTATTCTTATTGTCATTATGCTAAACAGCGGCATGGGGGCCTACCAGGAGTACAGCGCTGAGAAAAGCGCCCACAGTTTGCAGAAAATGCTCAAAATCAAGGCCCTGGTTCTGCGTGGAGACGCGAAAACGGAAATTCCAGCCGAAGAGCTGGTACCCGGGGACATTGTCTTTCTTGAATCCGGCAAAAAAGTCCCGGCCGACATGCGCCTGCTTGAAGCCACTGGCCTGCAAGCCGATGAAAGCTTTTTAACAGGCGAATCTGTTGCCGCCCTTAAAACAGAACAAAAGCTTCCGGAAAACACTTCCATATCTGATCGCAAAAACATGGCCTTTGCCGGGGCCACTATCACCAGCGGCCGGGCCATGGGGGTGGTGACCACAACCGGCATGAATACCGAGGTCGGCAAAATCGCCGAAAACGTTTCATCGTCTGAAAGCGCCAAACCCCCGCTGGTGCTGCGCATGGAAAGTTTTACCCGGCAGATCAGTTTGCTGGTTATCGGCTTCAGCCTTGTTCTGGCATTTATACTCTGGCTTCAGAGCACGGCCCCCACCGAGATTTTTTTCTTTGTGGTGGCCCTGGCCATTTCGGCCATCCCCGAGGGTCTGCCCGTGGCCCTGACCGTAGCCCTCTCCATTGCCACATCCCGGATGTCAAAGCGAAATGTTATTGTCAGAAAACTCACGGCCGTAGAAAGCCTGGGCAGCTGCACGGTCATTGCCAGCGACAAGACCGGAACCCTGACTGTAAACCAGCAGACCATCAAGTTGATTCAGCTGCCCAATGCAGGAATCTATGCAATAACCGGGCAGGGATATAACGGAGAAGGTGGACTTGAAAAAGACGCCCCTGAACAAACAGACCGGCAGGACATGGATCAGCTGGAGCTGATTTCAAGGATAGGCATTCTTGCCAACGAAGGCAGTCTGAAAAAAGAGAAAGGACAATGGGTCCATTACGGGGATGCCATGGACGTGGGCTTTCTGGCCCTTGGCTACAAGCTCGGCCGGGAACCTATGGCCGTTCGTGATGCCTTTCCAATTGTTGATTCCATTGCATATGAGTCGGAAAAGAAGTTCTCCGCTGTTTTTTATGAAGAAGAACAAAAAGTGCGGGTGGCAGCCAAAGGCGCGGTGGAAACCATTCTCGGATTCTGTGACCGGGCAATGGTTAACGGGTCCCTGGCGGAAATCGACGCAGATCGCATCCAGCGGGATACCCTGGAAATGGCAAAACAGGGCTACCGGGTTTTAGCCGTTGCCGGAGGGGAAGTCAGACGTCCTGAAAAAGATGGAAAACCGCCGGAGGAAAATTTATCCGGACTTGTGTTTTACGGCCTGCTTGGCTTTATCGACCCGCTGCGCCCCGAGGCTGGCGAGGCGGTGGGAAAATGCATTCAAGCCGGCATCAAGGTTTTGATGATCACCGGAGATCATCCGGCCACGGCCACGGCCATCTCCAGGGAGCTGGGCATTCTTGGAGCAGATGAAACCGTGGTTACCGGCAGTGATCTGGAGCAGAACGGCCCGGCTGATTCACCGGCTTTTGAAAAACTGGTCTCCTCAACCCATGTGTTTGCAAGGGTTTCTCCGGCTCAGAAATATGAGATTGTGGATGCGCTGATCAGAAAAGGGGAGTTTGTGGCCGTCACCGGTGATGGGGTCAATGACGCCCCGGCCCTGCGCAAAGCCAATATCGGCGTGGCCATGGGCTCAGGCACGGACGTGGCCAAGGAGATCAGCAGCATGATTGTCACGGATGACAATTTTTCCTCCATTGTTGCCGGTGTGGAGGAGGGAAGGTTTGCCTATGACAACGTCAGAAAGGTCATTTACCTGCTTATTTCTACCGGTGCTGCAGAAGTGATTCTGTTTATCGCCACCATCATGGCCGGCCTTCCCCTTCCCCTGCTGGCAGTCCAGCTGCTGTGGCTCAATCTTGTTACAAACGGCATCCAGGATGTAGCCCTTGCCTTTGAAGGCGGCGAGCCCGGGGCCATGAAACGGCGCCCCCGGAAAACCGATGAAAAGATATTTAATCCGCTTATGATACAGCAGACCATTGCCTCCGGTTTGACCATGGGTTTGATCGCTTTTGGCTTATGGGTGTTTCTGATCAGATTTCAGGGTGTGGCCGAAGTCCATGCCAGGGATATGGTGCTTCTGCTTATGGTTTTTATGCAGAATATTCACACCTTCAACTGCCGATCTGAAAAGACATCCGCCTTCCGGGTTCCCATCAGCCGCAACCGGATACTAATATTCGGCGTTATTATCGCACAGGGCATCCACATCCTGTCCATGCATATTCCCTTTATGCAGAAGATCCTCAGGATAGAGCCGATTACGCTGGGGCAATGGGCGGAAATACTTATTCTGGCTTTACCGCTTCTGATTGTCATGGAGTTGTTTAAAATTATTAAGGCAAAAGCAGCTAATTGAAATAGCATTATTTCAACAACAGCTTCCGCCATGCAGACATAATGATTTTTCCGGTTTTATGTGAGCGGCCAGACGAGATAAATGCGCTCTTCGGGAGTGCCGGCAACGTAATTGTCATTGCCTGCCCCGGCCATTTTGCGGATCACTGTGTGTTTCGGGTTCATGTCCATACTTCAAGATATTATTTTTACCCTTTAAAATCAATCAAAGGTCAAAAGCCGCGCCAGGATATCAAGGAAAACCGGGTCAGAATCCGGTTGCCGCTGTCTTACAGCCAGAACTCCGGATAGCGGGGGTGCGGGGCTAAGTTGTTGAACACCAGGGCCACGGCCAGCATCACAGCAGCCCCCAGGCCCGCAGGTATAAGCACGTACCAGAAACCAAGGGCATGGATTTTTCCGCTGCCGATCACCGCAATCAGGGCAGTGGCACCGCCGGGGGGATGCAGGGTCTTTGTGGCGTGCATCGCCGGTATGGCC
>JAABTZ010000126.1 GCA_011389605.1 Desulfobacteraceae bacterium | reverse complement strand
GGGTTATTATTGAAAGTGCGGGTTTTTCAGAAAGCGGTGAGGATGGCATGGAGCTGCAGAGAAAATGTCTGGCCATTGCCCGAAAAGCAGGCATGCGATTATGGGGCCCAAATTGCATGGGCCTGGTTGACGTGGCCAGAGGGCATTTTTTCTCCTTCATGAACCCTGAGCTGGGAGCAGAAGTTCTTGCCGGCCGGATTTCTTTGATTGTTCAAAGCGGAATGATGTCGGCCATTTTTCTTGTGGAGCTGGCCCGACGCGGTATCGGAGTGGCCAAGGCCTGTTCCATAGGCAACAGGGCTGATGTTGATGAATGCGATATAATAGAATATCTGCAGACCGATCCGGACACAGACGTTATTGCACTGTACCTGGAGTCCATTCCCAGGGGCAGAAGGTTTGCAAGGCTGGCTGAAAAATCGGAAAAACCCCTGGTTCTGTTAAAAGGCGGTGAGAGCACCGCCGGGGCAAAAGCCGCGGTCAGCCATACATACAGTCTTTCCGGCGATTCGCGCCTTTTGCACAGCGTACTGGAGCGCTGCGGGGTGGTGCGGGCTGCAAGTGTTTTTCAGATGATGGACATTGCCCATGCGTTAACTAAAATCTCCCATATTAATCCGGCCTGCAGGGCTGCTATTCTGACATTAAGCGGCGGGGCGGGCATTCTTGCCTGCGATGCCCTGGAAAAAAGCAAGGTGGCCATTGGCCAACTTTCTGATCAGACACGCCGGGCGGCAGCCGAGATCTTTCCGCCCTGGATGCCGGTTTCAAACCCTGTGGACCTTTTTCCTGCAGTGGCCCTGCGCGGCAGAAAAGAAGCTTTTCTGGGAGCTTTCGAGGCAGTGGTTGCAGATCCCGGCATTGATGTTTTGGTGATCCATTTTGTTGCAGGACTCGATGACGTAAGGCTGGATTTGGAGGCTTTGAGGCAAAAGGCCGATGAAAACGGAAAAATTCTCGTGTTCTGGCTTATGGGCACGGAAAAGGGAAGTGCTGATTTCCGGGATAAGGCCGCCGGGGCGGGTATTCTGGTATATGATGACGCTATCCGCATGGCTCAATGCATCCGGGCGGCCGCCTTGTTTGCCGGAGCTCAGGAGGAAAAACGCCGGCAGGCAGAAACCGTGCCGATTTCCGAAATTCCCGGAGATCCCGGGCCGCTTCCGGCAGCAGGGAAAAACTGGGATGAACATGACAGCAAGCAGTATCTTGCAGGATTTGATATTCCGGTGGTTGCCGGAAAGCTGGTTAAAAGCGCTGATAAAGCATGGCAATGGGCAAAAAAAGCAGGCCTGCCCGTGGTGTTAAAGGGTCTGGTGGCCGAAAAGGGCCATAAAACCGATTTCGGCCTTGTAAAACTATCCCTTTCCGGCCGGGAGATGCTTGATGAGGCCTTTGACGATCTTGTCTCAAAGACTGGTCCGGGCGGCCGTATATTGATTCAAAAGCAGGTGGACGTTGATTTTGAACTGATTGCCGGCTTTATTAGGGATCCGCATTTCGGCCCGTGCGTGATGTTTGGCCTGGGCGGGATTCTGGCAGAGTTGGAGCCCGACGTTGTCTTTGATCTGGCCCCGCTCGATGAGCACAGGGCAGTGAAAATGATCCGGGCGGTTCGCAGCAGTAAACTGCTTTCCGGATTCCGGGGCAAGGCACCCCTGGATGAGGAAGCCATGGCAAGGATTCTGGTTAACCTGGGACGGGCCGGAACGGCCCGCCCGCAAATTTCCCAGATAGATATCAATCCCCTTGCGGTCACCGGCGGCATGCCGGTGGCAGTTGATGCTGGAGTGGTGATCTGTTAAAGCGCCCAGACAGCGCCTGCACCTTCTTCCGTGGCCTCCATGATGCGGCGTACCTGCAGGGCGTCTCCCACCACCGTGTGGGCAATGCCGGCTTTTTCAAGCCCGCCGGCCAGGCCGTTTCGCGGTTTCATGCCAACGGCCAGAACCACCTGGTCAAACCCGGTCATTTCCCCGGCCTGAGTTCCCGTCGTAACGGCTACGGCATCCTTGCCGATGTTTTCCACCGTGGTCCCGAATTTCAGGACACATTGTTTTTCCCGCAGATACTTGTGCAGACTGTAGCCGTGGGAGGTGAACCTGGGCACCGGAGACGATTCCATCTGCTCCACCAGGGTGACAGCTGCCCCCTTTGAAGCCAGAAAACATGCGGCTTCCATACCGATCAGCCCGCCGCCCACCACCAGGGCGTTTTTGCCCGGAGCCACTGTTTCTCCCAGTATCTGCCAGGCGTCATACACGTGGGGCAGGTCGATGCCTGGTATGGACGGGATGATTTTTTCCCCGCCCATGGCAAGGATTACGGCATCCGGTTTTTCTTTTGTTATCATGTCCGCAGTGACCCGGGTGTTTGTTTCAACTTTAACCCCGGCTTTTTCAACCTGTTGTGCCTGCCATTGAATCCAGTCCAGATAAATCTCCTTGTGGGGAGCCTTGCATGCATACAGGATATTGCCCCCTGATTCGGTTTCTTTTTCCAGCAGGCGCACCGAATGCCCCAGGCGGTTTGCCTCAAATGCGGCAATAAGTCCTGCCGGGCCCGCGCCCACGACCCAGACCCTTTTTGGGCTGGCAGCCGGCTTTTGAGGGTAGACCAGTTCCTGGCCGGTTTCAGGGTTAATGGCGCAGCGAACCGAGCCGCCTTCAAACATTTCCCGCTCAATACAGCCCTGGTTGCAGGCAATGCATTTGCGGATGTCCTCGTAGCGGTTTTCACGGGCTTTTTGCAGAAAGTCAGGATCGCAGAGCTGCTGGCGGCCGAATGCCACAAAGTCGGCATCTCCCCTGGCAATCACATCATTGGCCGGCCGGGGGTCATTGAAGCGGCCCACTGCAATGACAGGAATTCCGGCGGCTTGCTTGAGCTGCCGGGCCCGCTCAACGTTAAAGCCGACTTCAAAGGCCGGCGGTGCGCTGGTAATCCCGGCCGGACTTCCGTGGGTGCCGATGGATGCATGAAGAACGTCCATGCCTGCATCTTTGAGATCCGGAAGAATGTCGATCACGTCTTTCACCGTGTAGCCGCCCTTGATGTATTCCTCGGCTGAAATGCGCAACACGACAGGAAAGTCGGATCCAACATTTTTTCGCACCGCACGCACCACTTCCGTGACAAACCGGGCCCGGTTTTTAAAGCTGCCGCCGTATTCATCCGTTCGGTGATTGGAAATGGCCGACAAAAACTGGGTAAGCAGATACCCGTGGGCTCCGTGGATCTCCACTGCGTCAAATCCAGCCTCCCGGGCCCGGCCGGCAGCCGAGCCGAATGCATCCACGATTTCGTTTATGTCGTCTTTGGTCATTTCCTTCGGCGCCTGGCCGTAGATCAGGCTGGGTGCGGCAGACGGGCCCATTGCCATCTGTTTTTTTATCATGTAAAGACTTTCGCGGCCTGCATGGTGAAGCTGCATGGCGGCCTTGCCGTCCCGGGATTTCATTGCACCGGCCAGCTGCTTTAAGCCCGGGATAAATTCATCATCCCAGGCTCCCACCTGTTTGGGGCTGACCATGCCCGTAGGATGCACGGCCGTGATTTCCGATATCAGAAAACCTGCTCCTCCCCGGGCCTGGCGTTTGACATAGGCCAGCAGGGCATCGTTGACACGGCCGCCTTTTTCGCAAAGGCCCGTTCCCATTGGCGGCAGAACGGCCCGGTTGGGAATCTCAGTGTTTTTGATGGTAATGGGCGAAAACAGGGCGCTTAGATCAGACATTTTTTCCCTTTCAGAATAATTGACGGTTTTGTTCGTTTGGAGAAGGCAAAGCCTTCAGCTTCTTTGCCAGTGCCGTACTTTTTTTCAAGTTCTTCCATGGGGCCGGCGTCCAGGGCCCGGACAGGGCAGGATTCCACACAGTTAGGAACTTTGCCCTGTTCCAGGCGATCAATGCAAAAGTCGCATTTGTGCATGCGCGCATTAGGCTCGGGCCCGAACTGGGGTGCATCATAGGGGCAGGCTTTTAAGCATTTGGCCCCGCATTCGTCGCCGCCGATGCATTTGTCGGGATCCACTATAACGATGCCGTCTTTTTGCCTTTTAAAAATTGCCTCAGCCGGACAGGCCGCGGCACATACCGGGTCAGTGCAGTGCCAGCAGGCAGATGCCATATAACTGACAAAAACATTTGGGAACTGCCCTTTTTCCGTGTATATCACCCGCATCCATTTTTCATCTCCGGCCGGAACGTCGTGCCAGTCCTTGCAGGCTACCTGGCAGGCGCAGCATCCGGTGCACCGGCTCTGGTCAAAATAAAATCCCATCTGCATCTTAATTATCTCCCTTGATCTTGAGCTTTCCTGACTTCAACGAGACTGGTGTTCATTACACAGGCGCCTCCCCCGGAATATTCATCCCGGGTCAGGGTGTTGGCGCACGCGCCCCGGTCCACACCGGTTTCGTCGGGATTATACCAGCTGCCTTCAAATATGGCCACCACACCGGGGATTATACGTTCCGTGAGAAAAGCTGGAAGCGCCACGGTGCCGCGGTCGTTAAATACGTTTACCCCGTCGCCGTCGGAAATGCCCCGGGCCCTTGCATCCTTGGTATTGATCCAGACCCTGTGCTCTTCAACTTCCCGAAGCCAGGGCACAAGATAGAGCTCCGAGTGAACCCGGTTTCTGGGATGGGGGGTTAGAAGCTGCAGGGGGTATTTTTCCGTTAAGGAATCAAAACGGTCTTCGGCTGTGGAAAGATATTTGGGAATGGGCGGGCAGACCGGATTGTTTAAGTCCGCAGCTCTTTGGGAGAAGATCTCTATTTTGCCTGAAGGTGTTGGAAAAGGGTTGTTTGCAGGATCTTCGATCTGCTCCCGGAAGGCCACTACAGGCTCGGCAAGTTTGATTCTGTGGATGCCGTTTTTGCGGAATGCATCGTAGTCGTCAATATTGGTGGTGTATTCAGGGTTGTTTTCAAAAAGAATTTTCAGCCATTGCTCTTCAGTGTGGTGTTCGAACTTTTCAACGCCTATCCGCTCCGCCAGTTCAGAGGCGATCCGCAAATCTGACTTGCACTCGCCCAGAGGTTCTATTGCCTGGTTGACCACTGTGAAATATGGTCCTGAAGGCCAGGGACGCGTAAAGTCGTTTCGTTCCGCAGCCGATGTCACCGGAAAGATCAAATCCGCGTACCGGGCCGTGGCAGTGGGAAAGAGTTCATTGACCGCAATGAACTCAAGCTGTTTTAACGCCTTGTCAGCCTTGTTGCTGTTGCCGATCTGGTTGACGTAGTTGTTGCACATGGACCACATCATTTTGATATCCGATGGATAACCGCCTGCACGGCCTTTTAAAATGGCATCCCACAGTGTGTTTATGTGAATGCGCTTTTTTACCCGCATCCGCATATCCAGGGTCCCCTTGACGTTGGGGCCGTCTAATTCAAAGGGGTTTTTCCCCGGAGGGATGGCTGACTGGCGGAACATGTGGCCGACAGGAATGCCCATAAGACCGCCGCCGGCACTGCCGCCGGGCCGGCCCACGTTGCCGGTCATGGCACACAGGGTGGCCGCGCACCGGTTGTACTGCTCGCCCATGGACGATCTTGCCGGCCCCTGGCAGTCCATAAGAGCCGCAGGCCTTGTGGTGGCATATTCTCTGGCCAGGCGCTCGATTACAGCAGCATCAACGCCGGAGATTTCCGCGGCCCATGCCGGGGTCTTTTCCACGCCGTCTTCCTTTCCGGTCACATAGTCGGCAAAAGCTTCAAAACCCACGGTATAGGTATCCAGAAATTTCATGTCATGCAGGTTTTCCTTTATCATGACATATGCCATTGCAACCATCATCGCCGTGTCGGTTCCCGGATAAACGGGTATCCATTCATGGGCCAGGGTGGAGGCCGTGTCATGGTAGCGAGGGTCAATGGCTATGATTTTTGCCCCGTTTTCCTTTGCCCGAATCAGGTGGTACATGGTATTTGTGCCCGATATCATCCGGGCCGGATCCCAGCCCCATAAAATAATGAGCCTGGAATTCATCATGTCTTCCCGGCTGTGGCCAACCATTACCGATCCGTAATGGGTCAGTGATGCCCAGACTGCGCCTTCGGATGAAATGTTGCCGTAGTGGGTTACATATCCGCCGCACTGGTTAAGCAGCCGGGATGAGGCCAGGCCTCCGTGATGAAGGCTTGCCAGGTACCCGCCTCCGGTGGCAAGCAGGATGGCGCTGTTTCCGTAAGTTTCTTTGACCCGGTTTAACTGGCTGATAAACGTATCATATGCCTCATCCCAGGATATGCGTTCAAACTTGCCCTCCCCGCGCTTGCCCACGCGTTTCTGTGGATATAAAAATCGCTCGGGGTGATGCACGTACTGTTTGTAGGCCCGGCACCGGAGGCAGGTTCTTAGCTGTTCTGGCTCAGGCGCATCATCGCCTTCAACCCGGAGAATCCGGTTGTCCTTTACATGCAGCCTTATGGGGCAACGTCCGCCGCAGTCATAGGTGGACGTTGTTCTGACAATGCGCACATCCCCGTTTGTGTTATTTTGCTGCTGGTCCATTTGCAACCTCCCTGAGAAATATCACTCTGCGGATTTGGAAACGATATTTGACCATATCATACAAAGTTCAAGGTTAAAAGTTCAAGGTTGATTGCACCGTAAAAAGTCAAATATCTGCGTTACGCGCAATTTCTGAAGAATTTCACGTACGGCTAAGTACGCTGCATTCTTCAAAATCGCGCAAGCCTTGATCCTGAACTTTTTACGGCGCCATCTGAAAACAGACTTTTTACGGGTTTGTCAAAAATTTAAAACCCTGCGGGATTTTCAATTTTACCACATCTACTGCCTCAGATGATGTCTGGCATATTTGACTATAGCTCGACGATCATCTTCCTTGTATCTGCGGCAAACTTGAAAATCGCTCAGTTTAGGTTAAACTATTTTTCAGTTGGACGAATACATATATTCCTGTAAGATAACATTGTTTTCAAAATCATCCATTTTCTTTCATAACCACTTAATCACTTAAAACTGACAAACCCGTAAAAAGTCTCATCAATTTCAGCCTTAACAATTTAAAATCATAGAAGATTTCTGCAAGGAGGACGATCATGTCAAATCACCAGTCAATGGATATCAGGAACGTGGAAAATCTTCTGGCCCCATCGGAAAGGGGCATTGTATTGCTGCCGGTTTCTGCTATCCGCGAATCGGATCATGCCTTTTTCTGGGCTGCTTTTTTTCTGGCCATTGCCACTTGCCTGCTTGGATGTGCCGCGGCTCTTCTGGCCACGGCATACCAACACCAGCCTTTTATTGTGATGATAGAGGCCTTTGGGGCAATGTTTCTGATCTTTTTCGCCGCCTTTATCATAAGAGGGCTCCAGATTCGCAGAAAATCCCGTGCCAGGGAACAGCGCAGGCTGACACGGCAGATTGTCTACCCCTATTCCGAGGAAGAACAGCACCAAAAGGGCTTTGAAGCCAGCCGCCTGCAGGAGACCATTAAAAGAAAATTCGGTGACGGGGCGGCCAGAAGCCGGGAGGAGGTCATTGGAGTCCTGTCGGAACTATCCACTGAAGACGTTGATGTGGGAACCCTTAACCAGGTGGTTTTTGCACTTGTCAAGGCAGGTATTTTTACTGAAACCGAAAGTAACGGAAAAAGGCTGCTTACGTATAACAGTGTGGAAGCTGCCTGACAGGAGGTTTTGTGAGCGTTTTGTTTGAACCGGTCAGAATCGGAAAATTGGAGGTGCCCAACCGGTTTGTACGGTCGGCTACCTATGACGGATGTGCGGATAAAGACGGCCGGGTCACCGAAGCCCAGGTTAAGCTGTTTAAGGATCTGGCCGCCGGCGGCGTTGGTTTGATTATCAGCGGCATTGCCTATGTTCATGAATCGGGCCGGATTTCATCATTTCAGAATTCCGCTGCAGATGATGAATGCATTGACGATTTAAGGCAACTCACCGATACAGCCCATGAGCATGGTTCCAAAATCGC
>JAABTZ010000125.1 GCA_011389605.1 Desulfobacteraceae bacterium | reverse complement strand
GGGCTTCTATCTGTGCCTCCATGGACAGGGGAATATGAACAGCCATCTGGTCGCCGTCAAAATCGGCGTTAAATGCCGTGCAAACCAGAGGATGCAGCTGGATGGCCTTTCCCTCGATTAAAACAGGTTCAAATGCCTGAATGCCAAGCCTGTGCAAAGTTGGTGCACGGTTTAGCATGACCGGGTATTCCTTTACCACTTCGTCCAGGGTGTCCCAGACTTCAGGAGTTCGCTTTTCCACCCATTTCTTGGCGCTTTTTACGGTAGTGACAATACCCTTTTGCTCCAGACGATGGTAGATAAATGGCTTGAAAAGCTCCAGGGCCATTTCTTTTGGAATTCCGCACTGATGCAGCCGCAGTTCCGGACCGATGGTAATAACCGAGCGGCCGGAGTAATCAACCCGCTTTCCCAGAAGATTCTGGCGGAACCGGCCCTGCTTGCCCTTTAAGGTTTCGCTCAAAGACTTTAAGGGACGCTTGTTGGTTCCCGTAACCACCCGGCCCTGGCGGCCGTTGTCAATGAGCACGTCCACTGCTTCCTGGAGCATCCGCTTTTCATTGCGCACGATAATGTCAGGCGCCCGAAGCTCCATTAAACGGCTCAACCGATTGTTGCGGTTAATTACCCGGCGGTAAAGGTCATTTAAGTCCGAGGAGGCAAACCGGCCGCCTTCCAGGGGAACCAGCGGCCGAAGGTCAGGGGGCAGAACCGGAATGACCTCCAGGATCATCCAGACCGGATCAAGTCCTGATTTACGAAACGCATCAACTACCTTAAGGCGCTTTGCCAGCTTTTTGCGCTTGGCATCCGAGCCGGTCTCAAGAATATCGGTACGCAGCTCGTTGTACAGGGCCTCAATATCAATTCGTTCCAGCAGTCCTTTAATGGCTTCTGCCCCGATGCCGGCCTCGAATTTATTTCCGTAAAGCTGTCTTGCCTCGCGGTATTTTTCCTCCGATAGGAGCTGAAGCTTGGAAAGCCCGGTCTCCTTTGGATCTGTTACGATAAAATTGTCAAAATAAAGAACCTTCTCCAGGTTTTTAAGCGTAAGATCCAGAAGATTTCCGATCTTGCTTGGCAGACTGCGAAGAAACCAGATATGGGTCACAGGCGAGGCAAGGTCGATGTGGGCCATTCGCTCCCGGCGCACCTTGGACTGGATTACCTCCACTCCGCATTTTTCGCAGATAACCCCCCGGTGCTTCATGCGCTTGTACTTTCCGCAGTTGCACTCGTAGTCCTTTATGGGTCCAAAAATCTTGGCGCAAAACAAGCCGTCGCGTTCCGGCTTGAAGGTCCGGTAATTAATTGTTTCAGGTTTTTTAATCTCCCCGTGGGACCAGCTTCTAATCTGCTCGGGCGAGGCCAGCGCAACTCGTACGCCTTTATATCGATTCGGATTTTTCGGCTTAATGAAAAAATCGTAGATCGTTTCCAATGCGATCTCCTTGCATAGAAAATAAAATTATTCGCTGTCTTCTTCCACCAGCGTTATGTCCAGGCCCAGGCTCTGCAATTCCTTGGTCAGAACCCGGAAGGATTCGGGCAGACCAGGTTCAAAGACGTTCTGGCCCTTGACGATTTTTTCGTACATGCGTGTACGGCCTGCCATGTCATCGGACTTGACCGTCAGAAACTCCTGCAGGCAGTGGGCCGCGCCATAGGCTTCAATGGCCCAGACCTCCATTTCCCCGAGCCTTTGTCCGCCAAACTGGGCCTTGCCCCCAAGGGGCTGCTGGGTTACCAGCGAATAGGGGCCAATGGAACGGGCATGAAGCTTGTCTGCCACAAGATGATGAAGTTTGAGCATATACATGGCTCCAACGGTGACCTTTTCATCAAAAGGCAGGCCGGTACGGCCGTCAAACAAAGTGGCCTGACCGGATTTACTGACCCCGGCTTCTGCAAGCAAATCCTTGATTTCTTCCTCCTTGGCGCCATCAAATACCGGTGTTGCCATAAAAACGCCTTCACGGGTATTTTCTGCCATTGCCAGTACATCGGAATCAGACATTTCACCCAGCTGCCGGGATTCTGTCTTGCCTGAAAAAACTTTTTTAAATTTCTTTCGCAGCTCTTCGATCCTGTTTTCTTCTAGAAAAGCATTTATCTGATCTCCCAGACCTTTTGCAGCCCTTCCGAGATGAATTTCCAGAATCTGGCCCACGTTCATTCGCGAGGGAACACCCAGGGGATTTAATACCATGTCCACGGTACGGCCATCGGCAAAATAGGGCAGATCCTCTTCAGGCAAAATCCTTGATACCACGCCCTTGTTGCCGTGCCGGCCGGCCATCTTGTCGCCGACCGAAAGAGTGCGCTTCATGGCAACATAAATCTTGATCATTTTAATGACCCCGGGCGGCAGCTCATCGCCTTTTTCAATGGCGCTTACCTGATTTTCAAAGGCGGATTTTGCCAGATCAGCCTGTTCGCGATGCCGCGAAAGGATTTCAGCCACCTTTTCCTCGGATTTTTTATCCTTTAAGACAATATGCTCAAATTTGGCCAGAGGGATGTTTTCGAGCATCTTTTTTTCCATGCGGACATCTTTTGCAACCAGAACCTTCTTGCCGTCAAAAAGGCTTTCCGCGCATTGCTTGCCTGCAAGAAAGGCAGCCATTTCATTTCTGGCCATCTCTTCGATAATCTTGATTTCATCATCACGGTCCTTTTCCAGAGCCGCGATTTCCTCATCCTCAATGGAGCGGGACCGATCGTCTTTTTCAACACCCCGGCGGGAAAACACTTTCACATCCGTAACAATACCGGAAACCCCCGGCGGTACCCGCAGGGAGGTGTCTTTGACATCCCCGGCCTTTTCCCCGAATATTGCCCGGAGAAGTTTCTCCTCTGGCGACAGCTGGGTTTCGCCCTTGGGCGTGACCTTTCCAACAAGGATGTCGGCAGGAACAACTTCGGCGCCAAGCCGGATAATGCCGCTTTCATCAAGATCCTTAAGGGCTTCTTCGCCAACGTTTGGAATATCTCTGGTGATTTCCTCCCGGCCCAGTTTTGTATCTCTTGCAAGCACCTCGAATTCTTCAATGTGCACGGAGGTAAACACCCCGTCTTTTACCAGGCGCTCGCTGACGAGAATGGAGTCTTCAAAATTGTATCCACCCCAGGGCATAAATGCCACGGTCACGTTTTTGCCAAGCGCCAGTTCCCCGTTTTCAGTGGCCGGGCCGTCTGCTATAATCTCACCGGCGTGCACGCGTTCGCCTTTTTTAACAATTGGCCTCTGGTTAAAGCATGTGTTTTGATTTGACCGGACGAACTTGCCAAGGTTGTAAATGGTAACGTCTTTTTCAGACGGAGCATCGGAGGGATCATGCTGCAGGACAATACGCGATGCATCAACATCCACAACAAAGCCGTTTCGCTTTGCCACAATACTTACACCTGAGTCCCTGGCAACGATTCCCTCCACACCCGTGCCAACCAGAGGGGCTTCAGCGTTGAGAAGGGGAACGGCCTGGCGCATCATGTTCGATCCCATCAACGCGCGGTTGGCGTCGTCATTTTCAAGAAACGGGATCAGGGATGCACTAATGCTAACCAGCTGGTTAGGGGAAACGTCCATGAGTTCAATCTGGTCTTTTCCCACCATCATAAACTCACCTTCAACCCGTGAAATCACCACGGGGTTTACGTAACGGTCTTTCTCATCCACCGGCGCATTGGCCTGGGCAATGGGGTGATCCTTTTCCTCAAATGCCGAAAGCAGACGTATTTCTTTGGATACCGTGGCGTTTTCCACAACCCGGTACGGGGTTTCAATAAAGCCATACTGATTTACCCTGCCGAAGGTACAAAGCGAGACAATCAACCCGATATTGGGGCCTTCCGGAGTTTCAATGGGGCAAATCCGGCCGTAATGGGACGGGTGCACATCTCGCACCTCAAATCCTGCCCGGTCACGGGTCAGTCCTCCCGGGCCCAGAGCGCTTAAGCGCCGCTTATGGGTGGTCTCAGAGAGGGGATTGGTCTGATCCAGAAACTGGGAAAGCTGGCTTGTGCCGAAAAACTCCTTGACCACGGCAGACACTGGCTTGGGATTTACCAGATCGTTGGGCATGAGAGCATCGACTTCCTGCATGCTCATGCGCTCCTTTATGGCCCGCTCCATGCGTACAAGTCCGATTCGGTACTGATTTTCAAGCAGTTCTCCCACAGCCCGCACCCGGCGATTGCCAAGGTGGTCTATATCATCAACGGCCCCCTGGGTATCGCGCAGATCAACGAGAATCCTTGCTGTAAGCAGGATGTCCTCTCTGCGCAGGGTACGCATGTCCAGAGGCGTATTGATATTTAAGCGATGGTTTAGTTTAAGGCGGCCCACGCCGGAGAGATCATAGTATGCGGTCTTAAAAAACAGATGGTCAACAAAATCCTGGGCAACCTCCGGTGTAACAGGGTTGCCGGGCCTTAACCTCCGGTAGATATCAATTAAGGCTTCTTCTTTTGTCTTGGCCTTGTCCAGCAGCAGTGTCTTGCGGATGGACTGACCGGCAAAGGGTCCCTCCATGACCAGGATTTCAAACCAGTCAACTCCTGAGGCAACCATCTGATCGAGCAGATCAGGGTCAACGCCTTCATTGGACTTTACAATAACTTCACCGGTTTCCGGATGGATTACATCAGAGGCAATAACCCTTTCCTGGAGTTCATCGACGGTCATGGGGACCTGCTCCATGCCCGCGGCCTGAAGCTGCCTGATGGCCCTCTTTGTGATCATTCTTCCCTTTTTGACCAGAACCTCGCCGGTTTCCGGATTTACTATATCTTCACCGGGCCGCTCGCCCTTGAGAAATTCAGGGTTCAGATCGCGGGCAAATTTTTCGCCCTTAATGTAGACTTTCTCAGTATGGTAAAAGTATGAAAGGATATCGTCGTCTGTATAACCAAGGGCCTTAAACAGCAAGGTTACGGGAAATTTGCGGCGCCGGTCTATGCGCACGTAAATAATATCCTTGGGATCGATTTCCATGTCGATCCACGAGCCGCGCACCGGAATTATCCGGGCAGTGTAAATTATACGGCCGCTGGAATGGGTCTTGCCCTTGTCATGGTCGAAAAACACACCCGACGAACGGTGCAGCTGACTGACCACGGCCCGTTCGGTTCCGTTGATGATAAAAGTGCCGCGCTCGGTCATCAGCGGAATGGTGCCGAAGTAAATCTCCTGTTCCTTGATGTCCCGGATACTTGAAACACCCGTGGTCTTGTCTGTATCGTAGACCACCAGGCGAACCCGGATGCGCACGGAAATTTCATGGGTCATACCCCGGTTTATGCACTCATTTACAGAATGCTTGACCTCTCCGAAATGGTAAGAAACAAATTCAAGAGAAGCCGTACCCGTAAAATCCTTTATGGGAAAAACCGAGTTAAAAACTGCCTGCAGACCCATATCTTCCCGCTGTTCGGGCAAAACGCCCCGCTGCAGAAACCGCTGGTAGGATTCACGTTGAATCCCAATGAGGTCCGGGATGTCCACAATGGATTGAATGCGACCGAAATTTTTCCGAAATCGTTTGTATTTCGGCGGATTTCCTGTCATTTCGTCTCCAGCATCTATCTTATTAAAATGGTTTTGCGAAAACCGGCATCCGGGCAGTTCCCGGTGCCGATTTTCGCAATTTCATCATGGTCACATGTCTTAGCTGATTGCATGCATTTTTGCGCCGGATCTGGTGTAAAAGGCGCCTGAACATCGGCAGGCTACTTGATTTCCACGGTGGCACCCGCACCTTCGAGCTGTGATTTGATCTTCTCGGCTTCTTCCTTGACCACACCTTCCTTGACGGGTTTGGGGGCCTCTTCCACAAGAGCCTTTGCTTCCTTGAGACCCAATCCGGTGATAGCCCGTACTTCCTTTATAACCTGAATCTTCTTGTCACCCACTGTGGCCAGGACAACATCAAACTCAGTTTTTTCTTCCTCAGCAGCGGCGGCTTCACCGCCGGCAGCAGGTGCACCGGCCACAGCCACCGGTGCTGCGGCAGATACGCCGAATTTTTCTTCCAGTTCCTTGATCAGTTCCGAGAGTTCGAGAACTGTCATGTTTGCTATAAAATCAATTACATCCTGTTTGGTTATATCAGCCATTGGATATCTCCTTAAATATTAACTAACACCATAATAGTAGGTTAAACTTTTTAAAAATCAAACAATTGGCTGCACGGGTTATGCAGCTTCTTTCTGATCGCTTATTGCCTGCAGGGCATAAAGCAGGCGTTCGGGAATGTTGGAAAGCGCCCGAACCAGGCCTGTGGGAACCGCATTCATGGTACCCAGGGTCATAGCGAGCAGCACTTCGCGCGACGGCAGATCCGAAAGCCTTTTTACTCCATCGGCATCCAGAACAGTTCCGCCCATTACCCCGGCTTTGATCTGCAGCTTGTCATTATCCTTGATAAACTCATAGAGCACCTTGGCAGGTGCCACAGGATCATCATAGCTTAAGGCAACGGCGCTGGGGCCTTCAAACTGCTCCCTGATCAATTCAACATCAGTTTCCAGGGCGGCCCGGACAAGAAGGGTGTTTTTAACCACCCGGAATTCAACCCCCGCCTGCCTAAGCTTTGAACGCAGCTCATTTATTTTCGGCACATTTAGCCCTTTGTAATCCACGAGGATCAGAATTTTTTTCTGCTCAAACTTTTCGTGAAGGGCTGATACCAACTCCTGCTTTTGCGAAAGCGTTAACACTGACTCCACCTCCTTTCTGAATCTGTAAAAACCAAGGCTTCCACAGCATCAGAAAGCCTGCCTCGGTAGGCCGGAAAATCATTTTTTCCGTTTATTCGCGCCGGATTGGCGAACCTACGGTCTTTGACAGATTAATGATTTGATATCGCGTTAAATATCGATATATAAACGACGAGCATGGCAGCCGAAACCATTTTCGGGCCGTGCATCGGCATCAATCTTTATTCTTTATTTAAGCAGTTCCTTGACAAAGACCGGATCAATTTTGAAACCCGGCCCCATGGTAGTGGAAACTGCAACTGAACGAAGATATGCCCCCTTGCTTGCGGCCGGCTTAAGACGCAAAATCGTATCCATAAAGGCCCGGATGTTTTCGAGAAGCTTTTCTGCTCCAAAGGAAACCTTGCCCATGGGCGCATGGACAATACCAGTTTTATCCACCCGGAAATCTACCTTGCCGGCTTTGAGTTCGCTTACGGCTTTTGCCACATCAAAGGTGACAGTGCCTGTTTTGGCATTGGGCATAAGACCCCTGGGACCGAGAATTTTTCCGATTTTGCCCACTGATCCCATAACATCGGGGGTGGCCACGGCCTTGTCAAACTCAAACCAGCCGCCTTTGATCTTTTCGATCATATCATCATTGCCCACAAAATCAGCGCCGGCATCCTGGGCTTCCTTTTCCTTTTCCCCCTTTGCAAACACCAGCACCTTGACTTCTTTGCCAAGGCCGTTGGGCAGCACCACCGAACCGCGGACCATCTGATCTGCATGACGGGGATCGACTCCGAGCCTTACAGCCATATCAACGGTTTCATCAAACCTGACATAGGAGGACTCCACGGCCCCGGCCACAGCAGCGGCAAAATCCATCCGCTCCTGGAGATCGAAATTGGATTTGATTTCCCTGTATTTTTTGCTCCGTTTGCGCATTTTTTTTCCTTCAACTCCTTGTTGACCGTTAGACCACTTCCAGCCCCATACTCCGGGCCGTGCCTTCAATGATCCGACAGGCATTTTCCATGTCCGGTGCGTTTAAATCCGGCATTTTGGTCCTGGCTATCTCCTGAACCTGGGACCGGGTCACTTTACCGACTTTTTCCGCCTTGGGACTGCCCGAGCCCTTGGCAATGCCTGCGGCTTTTTTCAACAGCACGGCAGCAGGAGGGGTTTTGGTGATAAACGTAAAGGTTTTGTCCTGATATATGGTGATCACCACAGGGGTAATCATGCCTTCATCATTTGCAGTCCGGGCGTTGAACGCCTTGCAGA
>JAABTZ010000124.1 GCA_011389605.1 Desulfobacteraceae bacterium | reverse complement strand
GCTTTCCGCCGGCGGAAAACTGAACCGCGTCTGCATAGCGCTGACGAAAATATTTTCTTCGAACAGAATTTTTCCTGGCTTTCAACTCAGCAAACAGGTCTCGCTGATGCTCCGGCGGCAGGCTCAGTACAAGCATCATGAGCTCAGCCGCAAGCGGTGAAAGCCTGTAATCTTTTTGAAGCTTTTCAAGTTCAGCCATTGTTCCGCCCTTTCTTTTTAAAAATTTGACCTTCTTTATTATATAATATTGATATGATTTTAACCCAATGCAAGCCTGACAGGATAATTATTCATTTTTCCGGCGTTTGATTTTTTGTCCTAAAAAGACTTGATGGTGCCGGAAAAAGGCCTAAACTGATATAATCGCCAAATAATAAAAAATAACTTCCTGATTTTACTTAACACTTAATCACTTAAAACTTAACACTGCCTTTAAAAAAGACTTTTTACAGGCTCATCAAGCTTGATTCTCTGGATCATCCATGTGTATGCTGCAAAAAATTCAGAAAAACGGCAGACCTGCCGGAAACAGAAAGGACATTACAGAAACATGTTATCAAAAAACGCCCTCATAACTCCTGTGCACTATCATTTGCAATTAAGTCCGGATCTTGACAGCCAGGACTTTTCCGCAACCCTTATGCTGCAGGCAAAGACCCATGAGCCCGTTGAATGCGTTTGGCTCAATTGCCTGGATCTGGCACCAGGCACATGCAGTCTGAAAACCGGTGAAAACTGGAAAAACTGCCGGTTCTGTGTTGATCCGGACAAGGAAGAAATACAGATCTGGCTGCCAGAGCCTGTTTCCGGTGATCTTGAAATTAAAATCGACTATTATGGCAAGATTCAGTCGCGGATGGCAGGGTTCTATCACAGCACCCACAGGCATGAAGGCGTCAGCCGGAGCATCGCTGTCACCCAGTTTCAGGAATCAGATGCCCGCAGGGCTTTTGCCTGCATGGATCATCCCCTTTACAAAGCGGATTTTACAATTGAAATAATAATTGACAAGGGCCTGACTGCGGTGGGCAACATGCCGGTAAAATCCGAAGTTGCTCAACCCGGCGGAAAAAAACGGGTTATTTTTGAAAAAACGCCTGTCATGTCAACATATCTTGTCTTTTTTGGTTTCGGTCCTTTCAGCCTTATAACCGACGAGCTTGACCGGCGCATTCGGGCTGCGGTGCTGCCCGGAATGGAAGAAAATATCCGTTACGGCCTGGCCTTTGCCAGAAAAGCACTGAAATACTGTGAAACCTGCTTTGCAACCCCCTATCCCCTTCCCAAGATAGACCTTATTGCGGTGCCGGATTTTGCCTTTGGAGCCATGGAAAACTGGGGGGCTATTACTTTCCGGGAAAACCTGCTGCTATTTGATACGCAAAACACGGCAGCTGACGGCGAGGAACGAATCTGCGAAGTAATTGCCCATGAAATTGTCCATCAATGGTTCGGCAATCTTGTAACTCCCGAGGACTGGAAGTATCTGTGGCTCAATGAAAGCTTTGCCACGTTTTTCGCCTACCAGGTGGTAGATGCCCACCACAGCAGCTGGCATGTATGGGAAGAATTTCTTGAATCCCAGACAGCCCCGGCCTTAAACCGCGATAGCCTGAGGGAGACAACTGCCATAGAAATTCCCGGCGGAAGCCATGTGGTTATAAACAGCGCCACTGCACCGATTATCTACTCCAAGGGCGGCAGCATCCTGAGGCAGATCAGGGGTTATATGGGAAAGCAGGAATTTGAAGCCGCCTTGCAGCGCTATCTTAAAAAGCATGCCTACGGATGCACAGGCAGCAAAGATCTGTGGTCTGCAATGGAGACCGCATCGGGCAAGCCCATCGGCCACATCATGGAAAAATGGGTCACCACAGCCGGCCATCCTCTGGTCTGTGCCTGCCGGACCGGCAACCAGCTAAAACTTGTTCAGCAGCGCTTTACATATCTTCCAGCATCCGGCACGGAATCCAGTGTCTGGCCAATTCCGCTTACCATCCGGTTTTTTGATTCTTCCGGGGCAGACACGACAAAGACCATTCTCATGGATACGCCCGAGATGACAATGGATATGGATGAAAATATCCACGCCTATAAAATAAATGACTTGCATACCGGTTTTTACCGTACCATGTACCAGGACAAAGAGAATCTGAAACAGCTGATGGCCATGGCCGCAGACAAAACACTGCCTTCCATTGACCGCTGGGGGTTAGAAAGCGATATGTTTGCTGTAACCCTTGCATGCCGCATGGATTTATCCGAATATCTTAAACTGCAGGCCTGCCTGGAAACTGAAGAATCAGCCCTGCCCCTTTCAGGCAAAATGGCCCACTTACACGACTTCATGCTGATAACAGACGGGCCCGCCCGGCAGGCCGTACTCAAAGAAGCCGTACGCCATCTGGGCCCGGCCTTTGAGTCCATGGGATGCCAGCCAGCCTCCGATGAACCCCATGACCGGCTTCGGGCAAGAAATAATCTTTTCTGGCAGGCTGCAGTTCTTGATCTTTCACAGCCGGTTACAGAGGCGCTCAAAGAGTTTGAACAGCTCTTAAACGGGCACCCTGTGCATCCCGACATTCTGCGGGGAATAATGCAGGCAGGGGCGTGGCATGGCGACGAGAAAGTCTTTGAATGGTTTGTCCGGCGCATGGAAAGCACGGATTCCGAACAGGACAGGCTAAACTGTCTGCGTGCGGTCGGCTGCTTTTCCAGGCCTGAAATAATTAAGAAAGCTCTTGACTATACCCTTAAAACCGTCCCGGAACGCAACAAGTTCGTACCTGTTGCCCAGATGGCCCGGAACCCCTCAGCAGTGCCCCTTCTGTGGGACTGGTACACTGCCGGCGGGACATATTTCGACGAAATCCATCCAATCATCCATGAACGCATCATCACCTCCATGGTGCCGGTCTGCGGACTTCTCCAGCCTGATGCTGTCTTTTCATGGTTCAGGCAGCGTCTCAAGCAAAACCCGCCTGCTGCAGACGCCATTGCAATGTCTCTGGAAAAACTTGAAGTTAATCTCAGGTTCCGGCAGCAGGCAGCTGCATATCCATGCCAAGCCTGTCCATGATCCGGTGGATATCATCTAAAATCATGTAAAAACACGGCACCAGAATAAGTGTGACAATGGTGGCAAAAAGCACTCCAAACCCCAGGCTGATGGCCATTGGAATTAAAAACCTGGCCTGAAGGCTTTTTTCCAGCAGCATGGGCGTCAGACCTCCAAAAGTGGTAAGTGACGTAAGAATAACGGCCCTGAATCTAATTTTTCCGGCTTCAATGACCGCCTCGTGCACATCAAAGCCATGGTTGCGATAATTCTGATTGATCCGGTCAACCAGAACAAGGGAATCGTTGACCACCACACCGGCCAGGCCCACCATGCCGAAAAGGCTTATCACGCTGATATTATAACCCATAATCAGATGGCCCATAACAGCTCCCACCATGCCGAAAGGAATGGCCAGCATGACCATAAACGGCTGTGAAAAAGAACGGAAGGGCACGGCCAGCAGCACATATATGCAAAAAAGAGCAATGGTAAAGCCTTTTTTTACATCCCCCAGGGTTTCGGCCTGCTCCTGCCCCTCGCCTTCAATACTGTAGCGAAGACCCGAAAAACGGTTCTGAAGATCGGGCAAAAAATCCCCCACCAGATCCGTGCGAACCTCGTTGGCATTGGTGACCTGCTCGTTGACATCAGCGATGATCTTTATGACCCGCTGACGCTGAGCCCTTTCAATGCTTGCATAGCCACGGTCCATTTTAACTTCCGCAACATGGGAAAACGGCACCTCGTAGCCGGCAGGTGTGCGTATGCGCATCTGCTCCACATTGTCAAGGGACCGGCGCTGATCTTCGGGATAGCGCACCAGAACCTTGACCTCATTTTTGTCCCGCTGAAAACGCAGGGCCTCTGCCCCGTAAAAAGCGTGGCGCACCTGCCGGGCCAGATCCCCAAGCCTTAACCCAAGATCGGCGGCCTCGGGTTTTAAGGCAAGCTGCATTTCCATTTTTCCTGGCAGAAAGCTGTCAGTTATGTCAAAAACCCCGGAAAAGCTTTCCAGCTCCTTTTTCAATGAGTCTGCAGCCTCCAGGAGCAGCTCATGGTCGTCCATGGACAAATGAACTTCCACCGGGTTGCCGGCACTATGGATTTCGCTTTTAAACACCAGAGACTCGGCATCGGCAATATTTCCCACACGATCCCGCCACTGGTTGCTTAAAGAAAGGGCACTGATATCTCGTTTCTCGCCTTCCAGCAGCTGGACAAACACATGTGCCAGATGCCCGCCTGAATCGCCTGCTGCCCCACGGTTGCCAAAATGAACTCCAATGACCGAGGCGGTGTGATCCAGCAGCGGCGGGGCATCGTCGGGCCGGCGCTTATCGTGTCGGGCAAGCATTTCCTCGGCTGTTTTCTCCACATGACGCACCACTTCAACAGTTCTTTCCATGGGAGTACCAGCGGGCATGGTGATCATGCACTGCAAAACATCGCCTTCCACCTTGGGAAAAAACACAAACTTTATTATACCCGCATTCCACAGCCCTAAGGTAAGCAAAAGGACCGCAAAGCTTGCCGCGATGGTGGCATAACGCCATCGGATGCAGGTTTCCACGATCCAGTGATAGGGTTTTGCAACAACCCAGTTAAGGACCCGGGTCATGCGCTTGGGCTTCTGGCGCCGGCCCGAAGCCCGGCTTCTTGCAAGGTGGCATGGCAGAATAAGCAGGGATTCAATTAAAGATCCCAGCAGCACAAGGATCACTACAATGGGTATGTTGCGGGTAAGATTGCCCATGGTACCGCCGGTGGTAAGCAAAGGCGCAAAAGCCACCATTGTGGTAAGAACTGAAAAAATAACCGGCCGGCCCACCTCAAGGGTGCCTTCCACGGAAGCCTCAAGCCGGCCCATGCCCTCTTCTTGTTTTCGAAATACGTTTTCCCCCACTATGATGGCGTCGTCGACCACTATGCCAAGCACCATGATAAAGGCAAACAGGGACATCATGTTTATGGAAACGTCATAATAGGGCAAAAGCATAAGGCCGAAGGCAAAACTGATCGGAATGCCAAGGGTGACCCAGAATGCCAGGCGGACATTTAAAAACAGGGCCAGAAGCAGACTGACCAGGGTCAGACCGAAAAACATGTTCTTGCTAAGAAGCTGAATGCGGCTTTTTAAAATGGTGGACATATCCTGGTAATAATCAATTCCCACACCATACGGAAGAGATGGGCGCAGACCGCTTACATAATCCCTTACCTTTTCAGCAACGTTTAGCGCACTTTGATCAGCCACCCTGTAAACGTTTATGATGCCGGCCTGCTGGCCCTGAAACCGCGATGTCATGTCCACATCGGCAAAGCCCTCCTTAAGCGTGCCGATCTGTCCCACGGTAATCCTGGTGCCGTCGGGACGGGTAATCACTGGAATGTCTCGGTACTCGCCTGCGTGGTACAGGCGGCCCTTTGCCCGGATCAAAACCTCGCCTTCCCTGGCCTTAACGCTTCCTGCAGGTAAATCCAGGCTGCTTAGGGCCACGGCATCGGCCACCGCCGCCAGGGTCAGGCCGTATTTGCGAAGGGTCTGCTCTGAGATTTCAATGTGTATTTCATTGCCCCGAACAGCAGCAACGTCAGCCTGGGTGACTCCGGGCAGATTTGTCAAATCATCCTTTACACTCTGGGCCAGCTCCTTGATGGTCAGCTCGGATACATCCCCATAAACAGCCACGCTGATAACCTGGATGCGCCTGGTGACTTCCCTTACTTCTGGTTTTTCGGCCTCCACGGGCAAAGTGGTTATCCGGTCGACCTCTGACTTGACATCATCGAGCAGTTTTTTAATATCCCAGCCCTTCATTACCTCTATGGTAACACTGCCCAGCCCTTCCCTTGCCACGGAATCGATACGCTTGATTCCCTCGATGCCGGCCACATTTTCCTCAATGCGCCGAATCACGCCTTCCTCAACCTCGGCCGGAGAGGCGCCCGGATAGACAACGGTAATGCTGACTTTATCCAGGGCGGTTTCAGGAAAAATCTCAAGCTTTATATCAGTGGCAATAAGCACCCCGGCCACGAGTATAAAAAGCATAAGCAGATTGGCTGCCACGTGATTGCCGGCAAACCATGAGACAACTGTTTTCATGGAGCATCCTTATTGGGTGGAGTCAACGTATTGAACTTTCATGCCGTCTGTTACTGCCTTGACAACAGATACCGCCACGTGCTCGCCCGGGTTTAAACCGCTTTGCACAACCACTCCCCGGGAACCGATATGGGCTATTTCCGCTTTGCGTATATAAAGGCGGCTTTCTTGAGGATCAACTGCCCAGACAGTGTTTTGCTCACGCAATGCAGCCCGAGGGATCACGGTGGCATCGCTTATTTTGTGGCCAAAAATCTCTACCATGGCAAACTGGCCCACTGTCAGTGGAGGGATTTTTCCAAAGGGATCATTCACCCGTATAACCAGGCTGACCATTCGCGTATTTTCATTAATTTTCCCCTGGGTCCGAACTACCCGGCCCTTCCACTGGCTTTTGCGGCCAGCGGTGTCTGCGGTCACATCAACTTCTGAACCCTGATTTTGATCCGTGGTAAAACCCGGCACATCAAGCCATTGCAGCGCCCGGCTTTCCATGGGAACAACAATTTCAACGGCCTCCGTGGAATAAACCGTTGCCAGGCTCTGGCCCGGAGCCACATACTGGCCCGCATCAACCTGCTCGGCACTGACCCTGCAGTCAAAGGGCGCATAAATTCTTGTACGTTCAAGGTTTAAGCGGGCCTTTTCCAGATTGGCCCGCTGGGCTTCGAGCTGGGCCCTGGCGGCTTTGAGCTGGGGCTGTCTTGCCACCAGGGGCGGCGCCTGAGTGTCGGGATGCAGGCTGTTCCATTCGCTTACAGCAGCCTGGCTTTCCTGGAGCACGCTCTGATAGGCGCTTTCAGCCTCCCGCAGGCCCGCTCGGGCCTGGGTTGCTGCAATTTCATAATCATCAGGTTCAATGGCCAAAAGCAGGTCGCCTTTTTTAAAGATTCCCCCATTGACAAGCTCTCGGGATATCTGAAGGATCTTTCCGCTTACCTGGGGCACAACCTGCACTTCAGCCAGGGGACGTACCGTGCCTTCCCCGGAAATAACCATATCCAGATCCCCGATTGTAACCGGCACGGTGCGCACAATAGGCAGGGACACCGGCGATTCCTGGCGACTCAGGCTCTGGCGGCTTGATTTAAGCACATAAAAACCGGCCACGCCTGCAATTACTATGACAAAAATCATCACAATCTGAACAATTACCCGGATTTTCTGCGTCATGGACATCCCCTGTAAAATTTATTGAATTTGATCCCAGCCGCCGCCAAGGGCCCTGTGCAGCCTGACACGATTGCTGTATATTGAGTATTCGGCCTGGATCAGGTCAAGTTCTGCCTGATACTTTGACTGCTGAGCGTCAAGCACGTTGAGATACGAAGCAAGCCCGCGTCTGTAGCGGTCCTGTGCAGATGTCAGGGTGGCCCCGGATTCGGAAAGCAGGTTAAGCAGTCGGCTGCGCCGCTCCATTAACTGCTGGCGCGAAAGCAGGGCATCTTCCACCTCGGCCAGGGCCTTTAGCACCGTGGCGGCATAAGCGGCCTGCTGCTGCTGATAACGGGCCCGGGCGGCCTTTTCAGCAGCCGCGCGTTTTCCGGCATCAAAAACAGGCTGGAGGCTGCCGGCGGCAATCTGCCACAGCTGACTGGCAGGATTGAGCAAGGTGTTTAATTCATCGCTGGTGTAACCAAAACTGCCGGTAAGAGATATCTGAGGCAGGCGGGCGGCCCTGGCAACTCCTATTCTGGCGCTTGCAGCCTGAAGGGCTGCTTCAGCAGCAAGGATGTCGGGCCTGCGCTCCAACAGCTGCGCCGGAAGCCCTGCGGGCACCGGGGGAAGGTTTTTAAATCCGATCCTGTCGTTTGTTTGCAAATTTCCGGCAGAGGGGTATTTTCCCTGCAAAATAG
>JAABTZ010000123.1 GCA_011389605.1 Desulfobacteraceae bacterium | reverse complement strand
TTACGCAGGCTTCCGGTTTGCCGGGACCGCCCGCCAGGCATTTCGCATCCTGCGCGTCAAGGCGGCTGAAATAAATACAAAATTTTCCGAAACCATAGGCGGAGTAAACATAATACAGCTGTTTGGACAGGAAAAAAACAATTATAAAAACTTCCGGAAAGTCAATCATGAAAATTTCATCGCAGGCATGCGCCAGATCACGGTATTTGCCATGTTTATGCCTTTTATCGAGCTTATGAGCTCAGTGGGCCTGGCTGTGGTGATTTTCGCAGGCGGATCAGGAATTCTTGCCGGACGGATAAGTCTTGGTGAACTGGTTGTTTTTATATCCTATATCCGGATGTTTCTACGCCCCGTCAGAGATATTGCCGAAAAATACAACATTGTCCAGAATGCCATGTCATCGGCCGAGCGTATTTTTCTGATTCTGGATGAAGATGACAAAATTTCCGACCCGCCGGTTGACAAAGCCCTGCCAGTGCCGGGTCACTTCAGGCATATAGTGGCCGAAAACATTTGGTTCGGCTACAGCGCAAAAGATCCGGTGCTAAAAGGCATTGACTTCACCCTTAATGCAGGCGGGACCATGGCTGTGGTGGGACCCACGGGTGCGGGCAAGACATCGCTGATACACCTTCTCGTACGATTCCATGATCCGGATACCGGGGCCATACGTATCAACGGCACAGACATCCGTCATTTTCCGGCACAGGAACTCAGAGGCAAAATTGCCCTGGTCTCCCAGGAACCGTTTCTGTTCTCGGGCTCAATTTTTCAGAACATATTCGGAACCGGGGCCGGGCCGGATTCAAAAACCGTAGACCGGATACTGGATCAGTCCCGCAGCCGATCCTTTATACAACGGCTGCCGGACAAGATACATACCCGGCTTACTGAGAGGGGCGCCACCCTGTCTTCCGGCCAGCGCCAGCTTATCTCCGTTGCCCGGGCACTGGCTGCGGATCCGGAGCTTATAATCTTTGACGAGGCAACCTCATATATTGATTCTGAAACAGAGGCCAGCATCCAGGAAGCACTTTCAAACCTGATGGCCGATCGCACCGCCATTGTAATCGCCCACCGGCTGTCAACAGCCAGGATAGCCGGCCACATACTCGTGCTGCGCCGTGGGCAGATCGCAGAAGCAGGAAGTCATGAGCAGCTTATGGCCAAAGACGGTTTCTACAGGCATCTGGTTGAAGTTGAAGGTTGACGGCTTCGTAAAAGGGGGTTTTCGAGCGGAAATTGAGGCTCCAGG
>JAABTZ010000122.1 GCA_011389605.1 Desulfobacteraceae bacterium | reverse complement strand
GCTCCAGGAGGCTCCTGGAGCGAGGAAACTCCTTTTCCGTACCGCCGATCAGCCAAGGCGCTTATGGATTTGCTTTCTGCAAAAAACAAAAAAAACAATTTGATAACTCTTGTCAAAACGAAACTGAAATGATATGAAAAAGCTTTGTATAATTGTGTCAACTCTAACCCTTAGATTATATTAACTATCAACCCAAAAAACGCCAAAGGAGAAAAAACATGGCATACGATGCAGTAAACATGGCTGACTGGCAGATTTCTGAAGCAGCCGAGGAAAACATGCCGACACCGGAACAATGGGTGGAAAAACTCGGGCTGGAAAAAGACGAAATGCTTCCCATGGGACGGCTTGGAAAGGTTGACTTTCTCAAGGTCATCAATCGCCTCCAGGACAGGCCCGACGGCAAGTACATCGAAGTCACCGCCATTACCCCCACGCCCCTGGGCGAGGGAAAAAGCACCACGTCCGTGGGTCTCATGGAAGGTCTTGGCATGCGCGGCAAAAACGTGGGCGGCGCCCTTCGCCAACCTTCGGGCGGGCCGACAATGAATGTCAAGGGAACTGCAGCCGGCGGCGGCAACTCCCTGCTGATTCCCATGACCGAATTTTCCCTGGGCCTGACCGGCGATATCAACGACATCATGAACGCCCACAACCTGGCCATGGTGGCGCTGACTTCCCGGATGCAGCATGAGCGCAACTACACCGATGAGCAGCTCCAGCGCCTGTCTGGCATGCCCCGACTGGACGTGGACCCCACCAGGGTGGAAATGGGCTGGATCATTGACTTCTGCGCCCAGGCCCTGCGCAACATCATCATCGGCCTCGGCGGCCGGGCAGACGGTTTCACAATGCAGTCCAGGTTTGCCATCGCCGTGTCCTCCGAGCTGATGGCCATTCTGGCAGTAGCCACAAACCTGGCCGATCTCAAGGAAAAGATCAACAACATCACCGTGGCCTTCAGCAAGACCGGCAAGCCCATCACCTGCGGCGACCTGGAAGTGGGCAACGCCATGACCGCTTTTATGAGAAACACCATCAATCCGACGCTTATGTGTACTGCCGAATATCAGCCCTGCTTCGTGCACGCCGGCCCCTTTGCCAACATCGCCGTGGGCCAGAGCTCGATTATCTCCGATCGCATCGGTCTGAAACTCTTTGACTACCATGTCACCGAGTCCGGCTTTGCCGCGGACATCGGGTTTGAAAAATTCTGGAACGTCAAGTGCCGCAACTCCGGTCTCAAGCCCCACGTTTCGGTTCTGACCTCCACCATCCGCGCCTTAAAGATGCACGGCGGCGGCCCCAGGGTCGTTCCAGGCAAGGAAATGCCCAAGGAATACAAAGAGGAAAACACCGCACTGGTGGAAAAGGGCGTGGAAAACATGGTCCACATGATCAACGTTATCCGCAAGGCCGGCATCAACCCTGTCGTCTGTGTGAACCGCTTCTACACTGACACTGACGACGAAGTGGCCATTGTCAAGAAGGCAGCCGAAGCAGCCGGCGCCCGCTGTGCGGAGTCCAAGCACTGGGAAAAAGGCGGCGAAGGCGCCCTGGAATTTGCCGATGCCGTGGTCGATGCATGCGAGGAAGGCAATAATTTTGACTTTCTCTATCCCCTGGAAATGAAGCTGCGCGACCGCGTGGATGTCATCGCCCGGGAGGTCTACGGTGCCGACGGTGTGGACTGGCAGCCCGAAGCCGAGCAGAAAGCCAAGATGCTCGAAGATGATCCCAAGTATGCAGATTACACCACCATGATGGTCAAAACGCACCTGTCGCTGTCCCATGACCCCACAAAAAAGGGTGTTCCCAAGGGATGGAGACTGCCTATCCGCGACGTGCTGATTTATTCGGGCGCCAAGTTCCTCTGCCCGTGTGCAGGTACCATCAGCCTTATGCCCGGAACCGGATCCAACCCGGCCTTCCGCCGCATTGACGTGGATACTGACACCGGCAAGGTCTCCGGCCTGTTCTAGTACTGATTACAAACTGTAAGTAGCATTTAAAGCCCCGGGTTATGAATTATTTCCCGGGGCTTTTTTTTACGATTTACTCAGACATAAGGAAATGTTAAAATTAATAATTCTTTGACGGCTTTGTAAAAAGTCCAATATCTGCGTTACGCGCGATTTTTCAGAATTTCACGTACGACTAAGTACGCTGCATTCTTCAAAATGGCGCAAGCCTTGATCTTTAACTTTTTACAAAGCCTTCTAAAAGCGACTTTTTACGGTTCGCTCATTTAGGATTTATATTTTTCCCGGAAAACCGGAAAAATTCAGCGCTGTGCAGCAGGGTGACGGAAATGAGCATTGAATTTGAAGGACCTGAAAAAAAACTTGAAATAATTCTGGCAGCCCCGGACCCCGGTCTGCGGGCCAACAAAGACAGGCGATGGAACGCGGTTGTCAATGCAAGCGGGGCCGAAATAGTCAGCTCCATATCAGGGCCTGACATGGATGCCTACCTGCTTTCCGAATCAAGCCTGTTTGTATGGGCCGACCGGGTGCTTATGATAACCTGCGGCAAAACCACCCTGGTAAAAGCAGTGCCTGAGCTGATCCGGGCAATTGACAGGGATAAAATCGCCTTTTTTTTCTACGAACGTAAAAACCTTATGTATCCCCAGTACCAGACTTCGGACTTTGAAGCGGACGTGGCCGTGCTCACTGATTTGTTCAAGGGAAAAAGCTACCGGCTGGGCCCGGCCAACCACGATCATGTGCACATTTTTTATTCATCCACACCGGCCGCTGCAGGGACCTCCCCGGCAGAAGACGATGAGGACGAAACCCTTGAACTGCTAATGCATGACCTTGATCCCGCAATCCTTAAAGCCTTTATACCACGTCCAGGGCAAGGCCCGGAGGAAATCGAGGCACGCACGGGCATTGACCGTCTCTATCAGGACATGCAAAGCGACAGGTTTATATTTGAGCCGTACGGCTATTCCATGAACCGCATTTCCGGACAATATTACGCAACCATTCATGTTACGCCTGAAGAAACAGGCTCTTATGCCAGCTTTGAAACCAATATCGCCGAACCCGACTACAGCCGGAAAATCCATCAGATAATAGAAATCTTTAAGCCCGGCAGGGTCAGCCTGGTCTTTACCGAGGCCATATCCGAAAGTGATCCGGGAGAGGGCAAAGTGCCACGGAAAATAACCGGTTATCGCCGCTCGGAAAAAAGTCTCTATGAGTTTGACAGCGGGTATGCAGTCCTGTTTTCAAATTTTGAAAAGTGATGGCGCTGTAAAACTTGCTTTTTACGGTGCCATCAATGATTGATCTGTTTCCTTTTTTCACCCCAAGCGGACAAAGGATACGCCATGAATGACAAGCCGGATCAAGAAACAACAGAACCCGAAGCTTCGCCAGAAGAGGGCTGGTTTCACCTGGATATCCATCCACAGGTTTTTTTCATTTCAGCTGCCCTTATTGTTTTTTTCGTGGCTGGCACCATCTTTTTTCAGCAGTATCTTGGCGACGCGTTCCAGCAGATGCAAACAGCCATGTCCAAATATGCAGGTTTTTTCTTCATCTGGACAGTCAACATTGTGCTGGTATTCGTCCTGGTGCTGCTGGCAGGGCGCTTCGGCCAAATCCGGCTGGGAGGCCCTGATGCAAGGCCGGAATTTTCCACCATGGGATGGTTTGCCATGCTCTTTTCCGCGGGCATGGGAATAGGCCTTCTGTTTTACGGTGTGGCTGAACCCATGTTCCACTACGCAGCCAACCCTCTTACAGAACCGGGTACAACCGAATCGGTGCGCAAGGCCATGGATATAACGTTTCTTCACTGGGGCCTGCATCCCTGGGCGATCTATTCACTGGTTGCCCTTTGCCTTGCTTTTTTCTCCTTTAACAAGGGACTGCCCCTGTCAATCAGGACCGCATTTTATCCGCTCCTCGGAGAGCGCATCTACGGGTGGCCAGGCAATGTCATTGATATTCTGGCCACTGTGGCAACCCTTTTCGGCGTGGCCACATCCCTGGGCCTGGGCGTGCAGCAGGTCAATGCCGGACTTGACCATCTGCTGGGAATCGGCCAGTCAGCCAACATCCAGGTTGTTTTAATTGCATGCATCACCGCGGTTGCAACATGGTCGGTTATCAAGGGTCTGGACAAGGGTATCCGCAGACTTTCTGAAATCAACATCACCTTTGCCGGCCTGCTTGCCCTGTTTGTGCTCCTGGTGGGCCCCACCCTGTTTATTATGGATGCCCTGCTTGAAAACATCGGTTATTATGTCCAGCACCTGCCCGAGTTAAGCACATGGAACGAAACCTATGAGCAGACCGAATGGCAGCATGGATGGACCATATTCTACTGGGCATGGTGGATTGCCTGGTCTCCTTTTGTGGGCATGTTTATCGCCCGGGTCTCACACGGCCGCACCATCCGTGAGTTTATCCTTGGAGTTATGCTGGTGCCCACGTTTATAACTTTTCTGTGGATAACGATTTTCGGCAATACCGCCATTTTTATTGAAATGTTTGGATCCGGGGGCATTTCCCGGGCCGTGCAGGACAATATCCCGGTTTCCCTGTTTGTGATGCTGGAAAACTTCCCCTTAAGCGTTATCACATCAAGCCTTTCCATTGTCGTTATTATAACCTTTTTTGTCACATCCTCGGATTCCGGCTCCATGGTAATCGACATTATCACCTCCGGGGGCAATCCCAACCCGCCGGTCCTCTCCCGGCTCTTCTGGGCTATCATGGAAGGCGCGGTGGCCGCGGCCCTTCTTCTTGGCGGCGGACTGGTGGCACTGCAGACCGCAGCTATTATCACGGGCCTGCCCTTTGCCGCAGTGATTCTGGGCATGTGCGTTTCCCTGTATAAAGGACTTTCCGATTATGCCGCACCCCAGGAGTTTGTCCTGGGCGAGCGGGGAAAAGTCAGGGAATTTAAAATCAAAACCCGCCCGCCGCTGGATAAGACTTTCGGCAGGCGACGGCTCTGGTAAATACCGGTCACAAAAGGAGAAGCGCCATGAAACGCAAATATTTGAAAATCAGCTTTTTCATATACCTTGCCGCTGTTGTTATATGCCTGTGCCTGTCTCCGGGAGCCGGCGCTCAAAACAGCCGTGAAACCATGCGACTTGCCTATACAGACTGGTCTTCCTCAATTGCATCGGCCAACCTGATAAAGGCGGTGTTTGAAGAAAAACTCGGCATTGCATGTAAAATCACTCCCATGGGCGCAGACAAAATGTGGCAGGCCGTGGCTAAGGGCGATGCCGATGCCATGGCATCGGCATGGCTGCCGGACACCCATTTTCGCTACCATGAGCAATTCAAGGATCAGGTGGTGGACCTGGGCCCCAACATGGAAGGCACGCAAATCGGGCTCGTGGTTCCTGATGTGACCATGGGGCGGCTTACAGCCGGCTCAGGCCTGAGAAACAAACCCTATATCACCATTGACTCGATTACCGGGCTAAATGACCATGCAGACAAATTCAATTACCGAATAGTGGGCATAGAGCCGGAGGCGGGGATTATGCACAAAACCAGGGAGGCCATGGAAACTTACGGCATCACCGAATTCCGGCTGCAGGAAAGCAGCGAGGTTGCCATGATGGCAGAGCTTTCCCATGCAATACGTCACCAGAAATGGATCGTGATTACAGGCTGGCTGCCCCACTGGAGCTTTGCCCGCTGGAACCTGAAATTTTTACATGATCCGCAAAACGTGTTTGGGGGACCGGGAGCCATTCATACAATTGTACGGAAAGGCCTGGAAAAAGACATGCCCCGTGCACACCGGGTACTTGACCGCTTCTGCTGGGAGGCCCCGGACATGGGCCAGCTCATGCTCTGGATCCAGGAAGACGACGGATTGTTTCCATATGAGAAGGCCCTGCGCTGGATGCGCAACAATCCCGAAAAAGTCAAAGCCTGGCTCGGGGAATAAGAACAGGAGGTTGTATTTATGCTCCAGGACATATATTTTCAGTACAAAAACGCCTGCATGATGCTCTTTCGCCGGGAAGGCGACCAGGTTGCATTCCGGGGAAGCGCATTTCTGGTCCATCCCGACGGCTACCTTCTCACAGCCGCCCACCTTATAACCGGAAAATTTGAACACATGGTGGTACCCCCGGATGAAAGCTCAGGCTTTGCCGAAGCTCACATTGACACAGTGGCCCCTTTTGCCGTGGAAATCCGGCAGATCGACCGGAAAAGGGATCTGGCCCTTCTAAAATTCAAGCAGGAAATCGAAATTTCCATGCCTGATCACATCATGGGCGTGCCTGAGCAAGTGCCCGTGGGCAACATGGTGGCAAGCCTTGGCTTTCCATTCGGCTATTACGGCATTTACAACCAGGTTGTCAAACAGGCCGTGATATCTGCCAAGATACTTTCGGGAAACGAAACAAAGATCTTTCTTTTTGACTCCATGGTCCATGACGGCCACCGGGGCGGGCCCCTTGTCAATCTCTATGACGGCCGGATCATCGGAGTAATCGGCGGCAGGTTCTCCCCCCAGGAGCTTATGCCCGATCATCTGAAGCGTTCTGATACCCCTATAAAAACAGATATCTCCTATGCGGTATCAACGGATCACGCCACAGCACTAATGGAAGAAGAATCAATTGATATTATTTAATGGTGCCGTAAAAAGTCGCTTAGCCAACCCACGGCGGTATTTTTGCAGAAAGAAAAGCCAAAAGCGCCTTGGCTGACGGCGGCGCGCAAAAGGAGTTTCCTCGCTCCAGGAGCCTCCTGGAGCCTCAATTTCCGCTCGGAAACCCCCTT
>JAABTZ010000121.1 GCA_011389605.1 Desulfobacteraceae bacterium | reverse complement strand
GCTTCATCCCTCGGAATTTCACGTACGGATAAGTACTCTGTATTCCTCGGGATTTTGCGCGCCTTGATCTTGAACTTTTTACAAAGCCGTCTAAAAGCGACTTTTTACGACTGCATCAAGGTTCGAAACAGTGTTTTTATATGAAAAAAGCCTTGAACTTGGCGTCTTTCAAATGATATGAGTTTATAATTTCTTATTTTAACAGCAAAATGGCGTCGTAAAAAGATTTTCCCCAAAACTCATATGATATTGTAAGGCATGCCAAGAAAAAAAAACGATTCCGGCGCAAATGATCGTCAGGCCCTGCTGCGGGGCCTGCCATCGGTAGAATCCATGCTTGAGGCCGCAGCCGCGGATCCAGAACTTGGGGAAATTCCCAGGTCGGTTGTAAAATCGGCAGTTCGCCGGATTATAGACCGGGTTCGCAAAGACATTCTGGAAACAGACGGCCCCTTTTCGGATCTATCCACTGATTTGCTTTTTGCGGAAATCAAAAAAGAAACGGCCAGGGCCCAGGCCGAAAACCTCACCCATGTTATCAATGCCACTGGAGTGGTGGTGCACACAAACCTGGGCCGATCCCTTCTGTCCCGCCGGGCCATAGAGCACATAGCAACCGCGGCCGGCCGGTACTCCAACCTGGAATTTAACCTGGCCACGGGCAAACGCGGACTGCGATATGAAATAGTGGAAGAGATCATCTGCGAAATGTGCGGATGTGAGGCCGCCATGGTGGTTAACAACAATGCCGGCGCAGTTTTGTTGTGCCTCGATACAGTGGCAAAAGGACGGGAAGTCATTGTTTCCCGGGGGGAACTGGTTGAAATCGGCGGAGCATTCCGCATACCGGACGTTATGGCCAGAAGCGGCGCAATTTTGCGGGAAGTGGGCACCACAAACCGCACCCATCCAAAAGACTATGAATCGGCAATCAATGAAAACACAGGCCTGCTTTTAAAGGTGCATACAAGCAATTACGGAATTGTTGGATTTACAGCAAGTGTTTCCCTAAAAGAACTGGTTCAGATGGGCAATGATGCCGGGCTGCCGGTGATGGAAGATCTTGGATCCGGCACCCTGGTTGATTTCTCCCGATACGGCCTGACCCGGGAGCCAACTGTTCGGGAGTCAGTGGGCGCAGGTGCTGATCTTGTCACCTTCAGCGGTGACAAGCTTCTTGGAGGCCCCCAGGCAGGCATTATCGCAGGCAGCCGCTCTGTAATCGATACAATCAGGAAAAACCCCCTGACCAGGGCCCTTCGCATTGACAAACTCACCCTGGCGGCACTGGAATCCACCCTGCGTGCTTACCGGGACGAGCCTTCTGCCATGAAAACCATTCCCACTTTGTACATGCTAACCTGCTCCATGGCAGATATCGAGGAAAAAGCCGCAAGGCTTGCAAATGCCATCGAGCATCTCGGCGACAATCGAATCCAATGCAGGATCATCGAATCCGTGTCCAGGGCCGGGGGGGGGTCAATGCCCCTGCTGGAACTTCCCACCAAGTGCGTGGCAGTAAGCATCAAAGCTATATCGGCAGCCGGAATTGATCAACGCCTGCGCCAGCAGCGGCCGGCTGTTGCGGGCCGGATTGAATCCGATACATTTTTAATGGACCTGCGAACCGTGCTTTCCGATGAAATCGAAATGATTTCAAAGGCGGTTAGCCTTTTGCTTTCAGGGGAATAACTCATGAGCGACCCGTGTTGTACAGTGCATCGCAGCCAGATCTCAAGCAGCGCTTTTCTGTTGTCCCAAAGCGACATTTGCCAACCATTGCCGGCCCATGGCCCCGGAACAGACGAATCCGCAGCCCAAAGCCTCAAGGCCCTTGCAGACCTGCACGAAACTTTGATACCCCCGGAGCAGCTTCAGGAGACTGCCATGCAACGGCTGGCGGACGAAAAATCATTTAGCGTGCTGGTGATTCGCATGGATCATTTTTCCCAAACCCCGGAGCCCGATGCCCTGATCGGGGATGCTGCGGCTTCCGCCAGGCAGGCCTGCATTGAGAATGAAGGCTTCTGGGGTGTCTTTGATGCAGACAAGCTTGCATGTTTTTTCGCGAAAAAAGATGAACAGGCAGGCCTTGATATTGCCAGAAACATGCAGGAAAGCCCGGAGGCAAAGCTTGCCGGGACTCTGACCATAGGAGTTGCCGCCTATCCCGCCCTGGATTATGAAAAATCCGAAATTCTTATAAATGCCCAGAAAGCCCTCGAGCATGCGGAATTTTTCGGGCCGGGCAGCACCACTGCTTTTGATTCAGTCAGTCTCAATGTCAGCGGAGACAAATACTACCAGGCCGGCGATGTCAAAGGAGCCATTGTTGAATTCAAAAGAGCCCTGGAGCTTGATCCTGAAAATGTCAATGTCTTAAACAGCCTCGGAGTCTGCTACGGGGTAAACCAAGAGCTGGAGCCGGCCCTGGAGTGTTTCAAAAAAGCCGCAGAACTGGAGCCTGCCGAAATAATGGTCCTGTACAACGCCGGCTATGTGCATATGTGCAGGGGCGAAAATGAAAAAGCCCTTGAATATTTCCAAAAAGCCGGACAAATCGATTCGGGTGTTTTTGAAGTTGCCTTTCAAACAGGTCGGGTTCATATGGAAGGCGGCCGGCCGGACACGGCCAGAAAATTCCTGGAAAGTGCCGTGTCAATAAATGAAAAATCCGGAGCAGCCTTCAGATACCTTGCGGACTGCTACATGCAGTTGGACCGAGATCTGGATGCCGCAGCCGCCTACAAAACAGCCTTAAAACTTCGCCCGGATGACGCCGAAGCCCTTTCAGTTCTTGGTTATCTGTATGAAATGCAGGGGAAAAATGCCGATATCGCCCTGATGTTCTGCCAGCGGGCTGTGGAAATGGTGCCGGACAACGGCTTGTTCAGGCATCGCCTGGGCCGCGTTTATTTTTACAGAAACTGCTGTGAACAGGCCCTGGAAGAATTTCAGGCAGCCTGCGATTGTGGACACGACTCTTTTGAATACCTCGCCCTTTCAAGGGATATGACGACTGATAAAGACCAGGACCTCCAGGTACAGGGGTAGACCAGGCCTGCCTTGATTTCAGCTCAACCATGCTTAATTTATTTACATCCGGAATCACTTGGGATATTAAATAAAATTTTGCCGAAGCCCCGGCTTGTTTATGGGATATTTTTGGCTGACAGCTTCGGTATCCTTTGGGACTTGATAATTTTTTCAGGAGGCAGGCATATGCCCATTTATGAATATTATTGCAAAGCATGCGACAAAAAATTCGAGACCCTGATCCGGGGTGGTGAAACTGCCGCCTGCCCGGAGTGCGGTACCCAGGATGTGCGCCGGCTTCTGTCGGCCTGCGGATTTGTCAGTAAAGGCGAAGGCGGCCAGACCATGAACACATCAGCGGGTTCGGCCTGCGGGGGCTGTTCATCAACCAGTTGCTCCAGCTGCGGCATATGACTGAGGCCAGCATACGAATCGGCACCCGTGGCAGCAAGCTTGCATTGTGGCAGGCAAACTGGGTAAAAGACCGTATCCTGGAGCATCACCCGGAGCTCAGTGTGGAGCTTTTGGTTATCAAGACTAGCGGGGATAAAATCCTTGATGTCCCTTTGGCCAAGGTCGGGGGCAAGGGCTTGTTTGTAAAGGAAATTGAAGAAGCCATGCTTGCCGGTGACATCCACCTGGCAGTGCACAGCATGAAGGATATGCCTGGCGAGTTTCCCGAGGGCCTGTGCATTGCAGCGGTTCCGATTCGTGAAAACCCACTGGATGCGCTTTTAGCCAGAAAGGTTTCCTGCATCGAACAGCTTCCCGCAGGTGCTGCCATCGGCACCAGCAGCCTGAGGAGGGCATCCCAGCTGCTGCATCTGAGGCCTGATTTAAAAATCCTGCCCCTGCGAGGCAATATTGACACCCGCATCCGAAAACTGGAAACAGAAAAGCTGGATGCCGTTATCCTTGCTGCTGCCGGAATCAAGCGCCTGGGTTTTACCGCCCGCATAACCGCGGAGATCGATCCGGAAACAATCCTGCCGGCCGTGGGCCAGGGGGCCCTTTGCATTGAAGCCAGAAAAGACGATACCCGCATTTTCAATCTGCTGGCTGAAATCCATCACCCTCAAACAGCATTCACGGTGGCCGCTGAACGGGCATTTCTTAAACGCCTCCAGGGAGGATGCCAGGTGCCCATTGCCGCATTTGCCCAAATCAGGGGTCAGGAAATGACCATAGACGGCATGGTGGCTGAAACAGATGGTTCGGTTCTTTTTCGGGACCGGCTTCACGGTTCGCCCAAAGAGGCTAAACAACTGGGAACAGAGCTTGCGGAACGCCTTATTGAGCGCGGCGCCGGCGATATTGTCCAAAGGCTCATAGAGGAGGCCCAGCAACAATGAGCGGCAAAGTCTTTCTTATCGGCGCAGGTCCCGGAGACCCCGGGCTGGTGACACAAAAGGGGATTGCCTGCATTGCCGCAGCCAGCGTGGTGGTATACGACTATCTGGCATCACCTGAGCTGCTCAAATATGCACGCCCGGAAGCTGAACTGATTTACGTGGGCAAAAAGGGAGGAGAGCACACCCTGAGCCAGGGCGGAATAAATGCCCTGCTGGTGGAAAAAGCCGGTGCAGGAAATGTCGTGTCCAGGCTTAAAGGCGGAGATCCCTTTATTTTCGGCCGGGGCGGGGAAGAAATAGAGGAACTGGTGAAAGCCGGAATTGCTTTTGAAGTGGTACCCGGAGTAACCTCGGCTGTGGCTGCACCCGCATATGCTGGTATCCCGCTTACCCACAGGCAGTTTGCCTCCTGCGTAACCTTTATCACCGGCCACGAAGACCCCTCAAAGACAGAATCCATGCTTGACTGGAAGGCCCTTGCTGGAACCGGCGGGACTCTGGTGTTTTTGATGGGCGTTAAAAACCTGCCCAATATTGTAAAGCAGCTGCAGGATGCAGGCATGGATTCCGACAAGCCGGCGGCCCTGGTGCGCTGGGGAACAACTGCTGCCCAGCACACAGTAACAGGAACCCTTTCAACCATATGCCAAAATGTGGCCGAAGCCGGACTCAGGCCGCCATGCATAATTGTGATAGGCGACGTGGTGAGTTTGCGGGAAAAAATGCAGTGGTTTGAAACCCGCCCATTGTTTGGAAGGCGTATCGTTGTCACCCGGGCAAGAAAACAGGCCAGCGATCTGGTGGAAAAACTTTCGCAGCTGGGAGCCGCATGCGTGGAGATGCCTGTAATTGAAATCCAACCGGCCAGAGACCTTTTTCTGCTCGATGATGCCATCAAAGAAATCAGACAATATGATTGGCTGGTATTTACAAGCGTCAACGGAGTGGATGCCTTTTTTGACAGACTGCATTTCCTCGGATTTGACACCCGGGTTCTGGGCCGCCTTAAAACCGCGGCCATTGGTCCTGCAACAGCCCGGCAAATGCAGAAAAACGGTCTTAATGCCGATATTGTGCCTGAAAGCTACCGGGCTGAATCGGTGGTGGAAGCATTTGCAGATCAGAACGTGGCCGGACAAAAAATCCTGCTGCCAAGAGCCGAGGGCGCCCGGCCGGTACTTCCAGAAGAGCTTTCCAAAATGGGAGCACAGGTGGATGAAATCCTTTCCTACCGTACCATTCAGGGCCAGGCCGGTGCAAAGCAGCTGGCCGCGGAGTTGAGATCAGGGGGCGTAGACATGGTTACCTTCACCAGTTCATCCACAGTGAAAAACTTCATGACCCTGCTTCCCGAGTCAGAGGCGGCAGGGCTGCTTTCCAATACCGCCATTGCCGCCATAGGACCAATTACTGCCGATACAGCGTCTGAAATGGGACTGAAGGCAGATGTAATAGCCGATCAATACACTATCGATGGGCTTTGCAAAGCCATTGAAAAATATTACGGAAATAAAACAGCGGCCTGAAGAATCTCAGGCCGCTGCTTAAAAACTGTAAAAAATATTGTGAGTACCGGCCAAAACACCGGCAACCCCGGATTATTCTATGGCATCAAACCGGCAGGCATCATAACAGGCCAGACACTGGATGCATTTTTCTTTGTCAATAAAGGCCGTCTGTTTTTTCTCCCACTGAACCGCCCCTGCGGGACAAGCCTTGAAGCACAGACCGCATTTCTTGCAATTGTCAGTATCCACGGTGAATTTAAGCAGCGTCACGCACTGCTTGGCAGGGCAGCGTTTTTCATAAACATGGGCGTAATATTCATCACGGAAATAATTGAGGGTGGAAAGCACCGGATTGGGGGCGGTCTGGCCCAGGCCGCACAGGGAGGAATTATTTATAACCACCGAGAGCTCCTCGAGTATTTCAATATCACCCGGCTCGCCCTTGCCTTCACAGATCTTTTCAAGAATCTCGAGAATGCGCCTGGTGCCTTCCCTGCAGGGAGTGCATTTTCCGCAGGATTCATCCTGGATGAAATCCATGAAAAACCGGGCCATGTCAACCATGCATGTTTTTTCATCCATGACGATCACACCGCCTGAGCCCATGATTGCCCCCACCTTGGCAATCTCCTCGTAGTCCACCGGGGTATCCAGGTATTTTTCAGGAATGCATCCGCCAGACGGCCCCCCGAGCTGTACAGCCTTGAACTTGCGCTTGTTGGGTATGCCGCCGCCGATATCAAATATCATTTTTCGCAGGGTGATGCCCATGGGCACTTCCACCAAGCCGATATTGTTGATATCTCCGGAAATAGCAAATACCTTGGTGCCCTTGCTCGATTCAGTGCCAACGCCGGCATACCACTGGCCGCCGTTTAGGATTATCTGGCCGACATTTGCCAGTGTCTCCACGTTGTTTAACACTGTGGGCTTGTTCCAGAGACCTTTGTTTGCCGGAAAAGGCGGACGCGGCCGCGGCATTCCCCGCTTGCCCTCGATAGAGCGCATCAGTGCGGTTTCCTCACCGCAGACAAACGCCCCGGCCCCCTGGTAGATCTCAATGTCAAAACTAAAACCGCTGCCCAGAATATCTTCACCCAGCAGCCCATAGTCCCTGGCCTGCTCGATGGCAAGGGTCAGGCGCTTGACGGCAAGGGGGTATTCAGTCCGGCAGTATACATAACCGTGGGTGGCATTTATGGCTCTTGCCGCAATTACCATCCCCTCTATGATTGCATGGGGATCAGCCTCCAGGATGCTGCGGTCCATAAATGCACCGGGATCACCCTCATCGGCGTTGCACAGCACGTACTTGACATCGCTTTGAGCCTTTGCTGCAAAGCCCCATTTTACACCTGTGGGAAAGCCGGCCCCCCCGCGGCCGCGGAGACCGGATGCCTTGATTTCTTCGATGATATCTTCGGGTTTCATGCCGGTAAGGGCTTTTGCCATGCCGAAATAACCGTCCCTTGCAATATACTCGTCGATCTTTTCGGGATCTATCATGCCCTTGTTGCGCATGGCCCAGATCTGCTGGTAGGCGAAAAACGGGATGTCCTGCATTCTGGGAATGATCTTTTTGGTTGCCGGATCCCTGTGCATCAAACGCTCCACGGGCCTGCCCTTGAGAAAGTGCGATTCCACAAGCTCGGCTGCGTCTTCGGCTCTTAACTGCTGATAAAAGATCCCCTCCGGCTGTACCAGCATTACCGGGCCCACGGCGCAAAAACCGTTGCATCCGGTTTCCACCACAAGGACATCCTCGTCCATACCCTGTTTTTCTAACTGCTCATCCAGCGCTTCATGAAAACTTTTGCTGCCGCTGGCACGGCATCCGGTGCCGCCGCAAAGCATCAAATGAAGTCTCGCCTGATCCATGATGATCTCCCGAAAATTTTCTGTTCCGTATAATTATGCCAAGGCACGTCCGCTCCGGTCCTTTGACTTGCAATCCCCCGGCTATTGGTACTTTTCCAGTACTTCAGTAATCTTATCAGCGGTGACACAGCCGTAGGTATCCTGGCCCACCACCACCACCGGCGCAAGACCGCATGCACCCAGGCAGCGTACCGCTTCCAGGGAGAAGCGGCGGTCTTCGGTTGTGCCGCCTTCACGGATGTCAAATTTTTTGCTGATCCGGTTCATTACCTCCTTGATTCCCTTGACATAGCAGGCCGTGCCCAGACATGCACGGATATTGTGGCGCCCCTTGGGG
>JAABTZ010000120.1 GCA_011389605.1 Desulfobacteraceae bacterium | reverse complement strand
AGGGACATGGGGCCCTTTTTGCCCACCACCTTTGCTGGAATGCCTATGCCAGCGCAGTTGACCACTCCGTAAATGGTTCCGAACGCCTCAATTGTTTTTGCAACCGAGTCCTGCACCGAGGTTTCCTCGGATACGTCCGTGTGGCAGTAGATCGCCGCATCGCCCAGTTGGTTTGCAAGGTCATTGCCGGGCTCGTCTGAAAGATCAAAAATTGCCACCTTGCCTCCCTTTTTCACCAGTGCCCGGACCGTGGCTTCTCCCAGGCCGGAAGCCCCGCCTGTGACAATAAATGCATTGCTTTTGATATCCATTGTCATGCCTCCTTGTTAGTTGATTTATGTTTTCGCCGACGGATTGGAAATACCGTTTGAAATGATTTCAAACAAAGCATCCGCATATTGATCGCTCGGAATTGGACCGCCGAATATCACCCCGGGCAGGCACATGTGCTCCACACCGCCAAGAATTGCCTGGCGTATGGGATTTGGATCTATCTGTTTTTTTATTTCTCCGTTTTTCACCCCGGTTTGGATTATTTCAAGGATCATTTTGCTGTAGTCCTGTACAATCCTGTAAGTTTCACTGTCATAATAGGCAGGGTAGTTTCTTACTTCCAGCATCAGAATTTTGGCAAAAATCCGGTTTTCCGCATAATAGTGAAAGTGCAGGTGGATCAGGCTGCAGAGCTTGTCCAGGGCGCTGGTTTTGTTTTCGAGTTCAAGCTCGATCTGGTGGACGAAACGTCTCAGATCGTTTGCCAGCACCTGATGGAGAAGTCCCCGCTTGTCCTTGAAATAGCGATAGATCAAAGCTTCATTGACCCCTGAGGTGCGGGCAATTTCGGCCGTGGTAATGGAGTTGAAATCTCTTTCTTCCAGCAGGGTGCGAAGGGCGTTTTCGATCTTGATCTGCCCTGGCGGCACCTGCCTTACAGGTTCCTGTATATCCATATGGGCCTGGCTCTGAAGGTGCATGTTTAAAATAAAGTAAAACTTACTTACATACCTGGAGTCAAGTTTCACCCAAACAAATTGGTTTGTCAAGAAAGGAGTTTTAGGCAGAGTTCCAAGGCAGTTTAAATGCCTGATAATCGTCGGAGAGGTAAGGCCGTTTTTCAGCACCCAGGCGAAGACCGTCAAGCATTGCCCGGTTGGTGCAATTTAAGATCATGTGCATTAGCTGGTCTCCTCGCAAATGGCCCAGGCTGCCTTTTGCAGCCGAGATTTCGTCAAATTTGCAGACATTGTCCCTGCGAATAGACCCGCCTGCCATGATAAGGGGTACGGTCTCCCCGGAATGGACCAGAACGGTGCTGCTGGGAGTGCTGTGATCGGCTGTGATAATTACCAGCACGTCCTGGTTTTTTTCAAGTACTTCTAAAAGCTCCACAAATGCCTTGTCCAGGTCGGAAATAGCCTCTTTTTTTCTTTGGGGGTCTTTTTTGTGGGCCATCTGATCCGGCACCTTGGTGTGCACGTGGATAAAATCATGGCAGGTGTCATTTATGGCCGCCCTTATGCGTTCTGCCAGATCTTTTCCGGGATTCGCTGAATCCCGGACCCTGGTGAAATCAAAACCTGTCTCCATTGCCAGACCCTGGTAAACACCGCCCGATGCAATCATTGCCGGGCAAAACCCCCATTTTTTTTTAAATTTTTGCAGGTTCTTTCTGCGTCCGGCCCGCTGGGTTACCAGAAAATTGGGAAAAACTGATTGTTTCCTTCCCGCGCCAGTCCGAAGGGGTTGACCTGTTTTTTCAGCGCACCATGCCAGATAATGGTTTAATGCCTCTGCGGTTTTTACAGCCTTTTGCGGCTCCTTGCTTTTGGCAAGAGGCATGATCCGGCCGATACAGGCGTTTTTGCTGATTGGGTCAGAATCGGATATGTCCGGGCTTGCCTCCCCGGAGATCACAAGTATGGCGTCATTTCGCCGGGTCTGGTGAAGTCTGAATTCAAAGCCCTTGAAATAATATGGTGTGAGGCGCTCATATAAAAGGTTTAGGGCCTTAAAATCTCCTGTGATCTCATCTCTTCCCGCAGCCAGCCGGATATCCCGGTTTTTGTCAACTGAGATACGGCACAGATGGGCCAGCACCAGCACGTCGCTGTCTTTAAAGGCCACATTTTCCCCTGCAGCTTCAAGCAGGCCCCGTCCTGGAAAATCTGAAGCCGGGTATCCAAACATCAAAAAGTGGGCCATTTCACTGGGCAGGCAGTGCCCGGGGCCTAAAGCATGAAATGTGCCGTTAGCACCCATCTCCGAGATTCTGTCGAGATTGGGCGTGGCTGCGGCGCCAAGGGGTGTCTTGTGTCCTATTTCAGCATAGGTGCGGTCCCCAAGGCCGTCTAATAAAACCAGGATCGCCTTCATGCTCTGATTCTCCGTTTTTCAAAGGTCCGTGGCCGATCTTAACCGGCTGCTTGGTGGTCTTGCTCAAGGCCGGCCAGGTATTGATGTACTCGTAACAAGTCTGATTTCAGATGGGGCCGTAAAAAGTTCAAGATCAAGGCTTGCGCAATTTCGAAGAATGCAGAGTACTTAGCCGTACGTGAAATTCTTCAGAAATTGTGCGTAACGCAGATATTGGACTTTTTCTGTACCATAAATATTATTCGGACATGGGAATAAATTCGGTGGTCTGCCAGTCGGTCAGGATTTTGGATCCGCCGTCTGCAGTGCACTGCTGGAGAAAGATTTCCTGCTGTCCGATCCGGCACAGGGGATCTTCCGGGTCATAGGGGCCGTAGCTGATTCTTCCCAAAAGGCCCTTGAAGTCTTTCATTTTTTCCAGTTCCTTCACCAGTTTTTCCCGGGTCAGATCCCGGCCGGCCCGCCGGATGCCTTCCACCAAGGGCTCCACAAACCCGATGCCGGCGTTGAAGGTATATCCCCAGCGTTCGTCCGGGGCGGCAAACTCATCAAATATTTCGGTTTTGAACTTGGCAAGACGCTCCAGGCGGGGGTCATTGATGTGCTCCACGCCGCCAACGTTGCCAGTGGGCTGTGCAAGTCCGAAACTGGCCGTGATCACGCCCTCGTATAATCCCTTGGTAATTGCGATCATGAGCGGAAAATCGCCGCATGTGGTGGTGCTCATCCATTGGGGTTCATAGTTCATTGCCTTTGCAGTACCAAGAACCCGTGCCACGTGGCCTGGTGTTACAAAAAGAAGTACAGCATCGGCATCGGCCTGGCGGAGTCTCATTGCATGGGGCCGCATGTCAGTGTCTGAAAGAGATACCGGAACGCCGGCGGCAAGCTCCATGCCATGTTTTTTGAGCACATACTCCGTTCCTTCAAGCCCCTGTTTGCCATAGTCATCTTCCTGGTAGACCACTGCTATTTTCGTTTTTCCCATTTTTGTGATAGCATATTCGGTCAGCACCTGGGCATCGCCAAGGTAGAGGGGGTAGACGTTAAACAGGTATTTCTGTGGCGGAGTCACCCAGTGCCGGGAGCCTGAAGAAGGACCCACCCATGGAATCTTGTTTTCCATGAGATAATCCCTTACTGCCAGACCACAGGCAGTGCCCACGCCGCTGGCCCAGGCAAACATTCCGGTCTGCTCCTGGAGCTGCTTGACTCCGGCAATTGTTTTTGCCGGGTTGTAGGCATCGTCAAAGTAGTGGTGAACCAGCTTCCGTCCGTGAATTCCGCCGTTGGCATTGATCCATTTGAAATAGGCGTCAGTGCCCCGGGCAACAGCTCCCCAGGGAGCGGCCGGCCCGGTCTGGGGCGACCACTGACCGATATGGATCTCGGTGTCTGTCACTCCGACTTCGCTGTACCCTGCAGAAGCAAAACCCAGCACCAGCAAGGCACCAAGCAAAACAGTCCATAATGTGTTTTTCATTTTTTCCCTCCAATTGGCTTTGTTATTGGTTTTTACACCTTTTTTACGTAGTGCCGGGCAAACAGGCCGCTCGGCTTGATGCACAGTACAATGACAATGACGGCAAATGCCACCACCGCCTTGTATTCCATGGACACATATCCGCCGAACAAGTGTTCCACGATCCCAACGATATAAGCGCCGAATACAGCCCCCGGCAATGAGGTCATCCCGCCGATCACGGCTGCGGCAAATCCCTTTAGCAGGGGGTCCCACATCATATAAGGCTCCATGAAAACCGGCGCAAGAAGCAGCCCGGCCACCGTGCCCACTGTGGCCGAAATCCCCCATGTAATCATTTTTACGCGGTTGGTCCGGATTCCCATGAGCCGGGCGGCGGTTTCATTCTGCTGGGTGGCTTTCATGGCCACGCCCAGCTTGGAAAACCGGAAGAATAAAAACAGGGAGATCATTATCACAAGTGCGGCCACCAGGGTGAGCAAATCCAGGGTGCTGATATAGACATTGCCGAACATGAAGCTGGAATACGAGGAGATAGGAAAGGGCATGACCCGCTGGTCTGCGCCGAATTTCCAGGATACGAATCCGAGCAGAACCATCTCCAGTCCGATTGTGATGATGATCAGGCCCAGGATATTGGGGTTCTTGGCTCTTCGCACAACGGCAAATTCCAGAAAACATCCCAGGAGCATGGCAAATATAAGGGCGCCGAAAAATGCCATAAACACAGATTGCCCATAGGTATAAATCAGCATGTAGGCTATGAAAACCGGCAGCAGCGCCATTTCTCCCTGGACGAAATTGGGCACTTCCGAGGCCTTGTAAATCAAAACCATGCCCAGGGCCATTAAGGCATAGGAGCTTCCCACCGCGATTCCGCTGGTGACCATCTGGAGAAAATCGATCATGTGCAGGGTCCTTTCAGAAAGGCCAGGTTCGCCAGTATTTTTTCATGCGGATCCACAGACCATACAAGCCCAACGGTTCAAAGAGCATAATGGCAATCAGAATGGAGCCAAACACTATAAACTGGATGTTGGAAACGCCGGTCAAAGAAAAATAACTGGCGGAAAGATGGCGCAGCCAGTCTCCTATATAGGGTATGGAAAGGATGTTTCGGAGCTGAAGATCCAGAAATGACAACACGATTGCCCCTGCAATGGGGCCCATTACCGATCCCAGGCCGCCGGCAACGGCCATGGTCAAAAAAAACACGGATAAAAACAGATTAAACAGTTCAGGCTCGATAAAGCGGAGCACAAAGGCGTAGAGCCCGCCGGCCACGCCCGCGTAAAAAGCACTCAGTGCAAAAGCCATGGTTTTGTACAAAACCAGGTTAACCCCCATGGTCTCGGCTGCTATATGGGCATCCCGGATGGCGATAAAGGCTCTTCCCACCTTTGTCTTGGTTATGTTTCGGGCAAATACAACAAGCAGTACCGTAATGATGACCACCAGGTAGTAGAACTGCCGGTCAGTGCCAAGTTGATGACCCATGATGATGAGATCCGGGGCATGAAGCCCCTGCCGGCCGCCGAGCATTTCGATTCTGCCGATCACCGTGGTGATGGTCAGGCCAAATCCCAGGGTGGCAATTGCCAGATACGGTCCTTCCAGGCGCAGGGCCGGAAGACCCAGGAGAAATCCGAATACAGCGGCAATCAGGCCCGCGCAGACAAGGGCGAGCAGAAATGGAAAATGGGCAACGGTCATCAATGTAATGGTGGCATATGCCCCGATGGCGTAAAATCCGGCATGCCCCAGAGATATCTGGCCGGTGTAGCCCACAAGCAGGTTCAGGCCCACCACGACAATGATGTTTATGGCAATGTAGTTTGCCATGTATACGTAATAATTTTTAAAAATAAACGGATAGAAAAACAGAAACGCCATAAGAAGGACAAACCAGAAAAAGGTCACGCCCGAAGAAAACAGCCTGATGTCCTCATAATAATTGCGCTTCATATCCATACGGATATTTCCTTTGTATTTCAGGTCAATTCAAAACAAGTGCCAGCGGCCGCATGATTTTTGGGGCTTTGGCTGGATGATGCACGATTATTTAAATAAACGATGTTTTTTTAAATTAAACAATTTTAATTTTTTTGTCGAGTGTTATTGTTGGCAAACAGTGTCAGAAAAACATGAATTGAGGCTTGCGGCGGTTTTTACCAGGATGTTACTTTTTAACCCGTCCGCGGTTCATTATGATCTGAAAAGCGCTCCACCGGGTGAGGCTTCCAAGGCAGAAAGGCTCGCCTGTCAGGATTGACCGGGCAGCCAGTTTTGCGCTTTCAACAGCCGGGCCGATGCCCTCGCCCATGTCGCGGGTGGCAAGGCCGGCGGCATCTCCTATTATAAAAGCATTTCCCCGGCGGGTGTTGTCTGCATGCCCCCGGAGATAATATAGATGGCCCTTTGGGGCAAATTGCCGGCCGCTGGCAAGACCATTTGCAGAGAGCTTTTTTAAAAATCTTTCCCAGTGGGTATTGATGGTTTCACCGCGTTTTTTAAAAGATGCAAGCTTGCCGCCAATGCCAACGTTGAGATATCCGTCTTCTTTGGGCGCGTACCATGAGTAGCCGGGAAGACCATGATCGAAAAACCAGAGCCGGCAGAGAGGATCATTCCACTGCCAGGCAAATTCTTCTTCCACCGCTGCAATGCAGAGCCGGGGGGATCGGGGGTGTATCCCGGAAAAAAATATCCTGTAAACAGGACAGTGGGTCCCTCCAGCTCCTATAAGGAAGCTGCACTTGTAAACATCATCTATGATATATTGCTTGTTTTCCATGCGAATATTATTTACCCGGTGCTTATAGACCGGAACATCGGCTCGTTTAAGCAAAAACGAGTCGAATTCAAATCTGCGGATCGAGTACTGGCAGGTGGGTATGGGTACCGGGATTGCCCTGAAATGGAAAAGTATTTTGCGATAGGTCAAAAGCCGGTGCGGATAGTCTCCGGGGGAAAGTTCAAGATCCGAAAGGACTTTGGGCGTTATCCACCCGGCGCACAGCTTGGTGCGCGGAAATGCCTGTTTGTCAAGAATGAGGGAGTCAATTCCCTGTTTTTTCAGCTCCCGGGCGCAGGTGGACCCGGCCGGCCCCCCGCCCACGATAATGACTGTTGCTTCAATCATGCTTTACTGTGAAAGCCGGCAGTTGGGTTGGGCCCGTCCCGGCTTGGTCATCACGATCTGCCACAGCTGGGTGCTCCGGGAACGAAACGCACCTGCAGAGCTCAGCAGATAGAATTTCCACATCCGGTAGAACCGCTCATCATAATTCTGCTTATGGCCGGGCCAGGATTTCTCGAAATTTTCATACCAGACCATCAGGGTCTTGTCATAGTCAGGACCAAAGTTGTGCCAGTCCTCCATCACGAAGATGTTTTCCATGGCCGCTCCCAATTGGGAGATGGACGGCAGCATGCCGTTGGGGAAAATATAAGTGGTGGTCCAGGGATTGCCGATGGTATTGCTTAGGTTGCTGCCGATGGTGTGTATCAGTGCAATGCCGTCGTCTTTTAAGCACCGGTCGGCCACTTCCATGTAAGTTTTATAATTTTTGTATCCAACGTGCTCCATGATACCAATGGATACCACCCGGTCGTAGGTGCCAGAGGCGTTTCTGTAGTCGTCAAGATAAATGTTGACCGGCAGCCCCTCGCACATGCGGTTTGCCAGGTCTACCTGCTGCTGGGAAACGGTTACCCCGGTGACTTCAGCATTGTATTTCTCTGCTGCATATTTGGCAAAGCATCCCCAGCCGCAGCCGAGATCCAGGATTTTCATGCCGGGTTCAAGTTCAATTTTTTTGCAGATGAGTTCCATCTTGGCTTCCTGGGCTTCGTCCAGGTTACAGGCCCCCCCGCTCCAGTAACCGCATGTATATGCCATGCGTGAATCGAGCATGTCCCGGTAAAGATCGTTGCCAACATCGTAGTGCTGTTTGCCCACAGTGTAGGCCCGCTCGTTTTTCTGCAGGTTAAGCAGCCGGGCCTTGAGCAGGTGCAGGGCGGCTTTCCAGTTGTCCTTGAAATACTGCTGCAGATTGGCCTTAAACACACGGTCGAAAAACTGGTCCAGGGCTTCAACGTCCCACCAGCCATCCATGTAGGATTCGCCCACGCCCAGTTCCCCGTCCCGTATCACTCTATCGTAGAGTTCTTCGTTATGTGCCTGAAAATCCCATGGCTGGTCGCCCCCTATGGTTATACCGGCGTGATTGAGGGCATCTTCGACGATTTGTCTGGATTTGTTGATTTTCATGTTCCTCCGCCCTGAATTGATATGGGTAGTCGGCCGGCCGGGCGGGTTGGCCAGCCCAATGCCCGGCATATCGTGATTAGCTATC
>JAABTZ010000013.1 GCA_011389605.1 Desulfobacteraceae bacterium | reverse complement strand
AAAATCGGCACCGGCAACCTGCAGGTGGACGGCTTTGTAGAATTAAGCCGGATTTCTGCGGGCAGGCTTTCGGCAGAACGCTTGTCTGCAACATTTCAGGCAAACAAGGATCACATAGAAATACCAGGTCTTCAAATAAATGCCTATGGAGGCACAATTGCATTTACCGACATTATTGTGCAAACCCAGAGCCTGGACTGGGAAGCACGCATAATACCTGCCCACATTGATGTTGAAACCATGGTGAGCGCATTTGGAATTGCCGGCCGCAAGGCTCCGGCCGGCAGTCTCAGGGGACAAATCAATCTGGAAGGCACCGGCTTTGACCTTGAAGCACTTAAGGGGTCAGGTGAAATCAAAGTTGACCGGGGAAGATTATATCATTTCCCTGTTCTGGCTTCGGTATTCCGGGTTCTGGATCTTCAGATGCCCCGCCAAAGTCCGGTAACAGACGCCTACGGCACATTCAGCTTAAAAGAGGGCCGCTTTGACGTGGAAGATCTGCTGCTTTTAGGCGGCACCATGCCGATGCATGCAGCCGGGTTTGTTGGATTAAAAAATAATAAAGCCTTAAATGACCAGGACCTGAATCTTCTTGTGACAACTACAAAAACCGACGGACTTTTAAACAAGATACCCGTAATCGGATGGGTTAAACATTACACTATTGACTGGTTCCGCCGGCTTGCCTTCCAGGCCAGGGTAACGGGAACCATTGGCGACTATGAAGTCCGGCGGCTTGCAAGCCCGGTTACAACTCCCATTGAACGTATGTGGTCACTTATGGAAATGCTGGCGCCATCCCCTGCTGAAAACTGAGATGACACTGGTTAAGGCATTTGATCGTAGTTGTTGCCCACAAGCACTTCCCGGGCTTTTACACCGTCGGATGGCCCTACGATTCCTTCTTTTTCCATAATCTCGATCATGCGTGCAGCCCTGTTGTAACCTATGCGAAGATGCCGCTGAACCATGGAAATGGATGCCTGGCCGGTTTTGGTCACAAGGGCGACAGCCTCGTCATAACGCTCGTCATAATCCTGCTCCCCGTTTTCCTGCTTGTCGGGATCAGGGGCCTCAATCACCTCATTATCATAGTCCGGGGCTTTCTGGGCCTTTAAAAATTCAATAACCCTGGCCACCTCGTCTTCAGAAACATAAGCCCCGTGGATTCTTTGCAGCTTGGCCGTGCCCGGGGGAAGAAACAGCATATCTCCGTTTCCCAGCAGGGTTTCAGCCCCGTTGGTGTCAATAATGGTCCGGGAATCTATCTTGGAAGAAACCTGAAAAGACAGTCGCGTTGGAAAATTGGCTTTGATCAGGCCGGTTAGAACGTCCACAGAGGGCCGCTGTGTGGCAAGAATCAGGTGTATGCCGGCCGCTCTTGCCATCTGGGCAAGCCTTGTCAGGCTCACCTCAACATCACGGGAGGATACCATCATCAGGTCAGCCAGTTCGTCAACAATAACAACGATATAGGGCAGTTTTTCCGGCGGCGGCTGGTCCTCGGCTGGCTTTTCCTTTTCCACACGTGCATTGTACTGCATGATATTGCGAACCTTTTTTTCAGAAAGCAGCTTGTAGCGACGCTCCATTTCCCTGACTGCCCAGAACAGTGCATTGGTTGCCTTTTTCATATCCGTGACAACAGGTGCTATCAAATGCGGGATACCGTCATAGTTGGAAAGCTCGATCCGCTTGGGATCGATCATTATGAATTTCACCTCCTCGGGTGTGGCTTTAAACAAAATACTGGCGATCATGGTGTTTAAAGCCACGCTTTTGCCGGTTCCCGTTGCCCCGGCGATAAGGAGATGGGGCATTGCCACCAGATCGGCCACCACGGGATAACCCACGATATCCTTGCCAAGGGCAATGGTTAGCCTGGAATCTGATTTCTTGTAAACCGCCGAGGTAACAATGTCCTTGAATCCAACCAGTTCCCTTTTCCTGTTGGGAAGCTCAATGCCTATAACGGCCTTTCCCGGAATCGGGGCAACTATCCGAACACTAAGAGCTTTTAGCGCCAAGGCCAGATCATCTGTAAGGTTGACTATTTTATTTATTTTAACCCCTGGTGCCGGGGCAAATTCATACCGGGTGATCACAGGCCCGGGCAGCACCTCGGTTATCCTGCCCTGAACCCCGAAATCCTGCAGTTTCTGTTCAAGAAGCCCGGATTGCCGTCGCAGATATTCATGATCCACACCATCGTCTATCTTTTCCGCATCCTCTAAAAAATCAAGGGGCGGCAGCCGGAAGCCCTCCTGGATCTTCATGGATTCAAATTCCTGCTGCCTGGGGACCGGCAATTTATTTTCAAGTTTCGGGGCAGGCATCTGAATCCTTATATCCCGGCTGCCTTCTTTTTTTACCGGGGTCTTTGGCGTGACAGGATCTGATTTGCCGGCTTCTTCCGGACCTCGATGATTTGCTTTGGGGTCCTGCTCCTTGCCGGGAGGCGGTTTTGGAGAAGCTGCCGGCATTGCAGATTTTGTTTCTTTTGGATTTGAGAGTATGGCAGCGGCTTTTTTCCACAGGGTGCCAAAAGCACCAGAAAACTTTATCAGCCTGATTTTGACCCATACTGCAAAAACAGCAGCCAGGCGCATGGTGTTTCTGGAAACGGCCATCAGGGAAATGCCCGTAGCCATGATAAAGCCGATTGTAAGAATCACAGCCAGGATCAGCATGGCACCGGAACGGTTGGCATACTTTTCAAAGACCACCATCATTGGATGGCCAAGAATTCCGCCGGCCGGGTAAGGAGTGTCAAAAATCACATAAGTCTTCTGGAACAGCGATGACAACGCTCCGGTACCCACTATCAGCAAAATCGCGCCCGAAGCCGTGAGCCACGGCGATAGTGCTGCATCATTGGTATAAAAACGAAGGGATGCCATTAGAAGAAAAACAGGAATCCAGAAAGCGCCCACGCCGAAAAGATCAAGCAACAGGCCTGCGGCATAAGCTCCTGCAAGGCCGAAAAAATTATGCACCTGGCGCCAGTCAGCAGCGTGGTTTAAACATGGATCACCAGGGTGATACGAAAGCAGGCTTACCGTTGAAAACACCACCAGAAAGAAACACAAAACTCCCAGGATTTCTTTTTGCAAGCCCTTATATCCCGCGCTGACCTTAGAAAACCGTTTCATGAATCATAATTCCAGGATAAAAGGCAGAATCACAGGACGACGCTTTATGGTAAAACTGAAATATTCCCGCAATGCCCCGGGAAGACGCCGGCGGATAATTTCTGCCGGATGAGGAAGGTCTACGGAGTCATCCACGATTTCGAGCACAACGCATTTGGCGTCTTCAATGATGTGGCCTGTCTCGGTTTCAAAAACAAAGCCCTTTGAAACGATTTCAGGCCCGTAGAGTATAAACCCCGTGTCTTCATCAATGGCCATTGTTACGGCAACCATACCTTCTTCTGAAAGCAGCCGCCTTTCTTTTAGCACCAGCCGGCCAACATCGCCTATGCCCTTGCCGTCCACCAGCACCCGGCTTGTTGAAATACGTCCACTGATGCGGCCCCCGGCTTCTTCAAAAACCACCACATCGCCATCTTCGGCCAGCAGAACCCGCTCCCTGCAGATACCGCATTCTTCTGCCAGCTGGGCATGGTGGTACAAATGCCTGTATTCGCCGTGAATGGGAATAAAATATTTCGGGCCAACAGTCCTGATCATCATTTTGAGCTCATCGCGAAAAGCGTGGCCGGATACGTGAATATCTGAAATTTTTTCATAAATCACATTGGCGCCCTTGCGAAACAGGTTGTTGATGATCTTGGCAATTGCTTTTTCATTTCCCGGAATGAACTTGGAGGAAAGAATCACTGTATCGCCCTGCTTGATCTTGATCTGCTTATGAATGCCGGCGGACATCCTCGCCAAAGCCGACATCGGCTCCCCCTGGCTGCCGGTTGTCAGTATTACCACATCTTCTTCAGGATATGCATCAAGATCTTCTAAAAAAATCTCCATATCCTCGGGAATCTGAAGAAGGTTGAGATGTCTGGCAATCCTCACACTGAGCTCAATGCTTCTGCCGTTGAAAAGAACCTTTTGTTTTCCGGCCTTCAAAATATTGACAACCTGCTGAATCCGGGAAACATTTGAAGCAAACAGGGCTACGATCACACGCCCCGGGCTGTTTACGATAATCTGCTCAAGGCTTTTTCTGACACCTTCATCTGAGGGGGTGCGTCCTTCTCTTTCCACATTGGTGGAATCAGATAAAAGAACCAGCACTTCCTTCTGTCCGCACCTGGCAAAAGCCTCCATGTCCGTTTCCAGGCCGGCGATGGTGGAATCTGAAATTTTAAAATCCCCGGTATGCACCACCCTGCCGCAGGGCGTATCAATGACCATCCCAACCCCGTCGACCACGCTGTGATGCACACGGATAAACTCAAAGGAAAACGGTCCTATACAAAGGTTATCACCGGGCCGGATCATGTGGAGTCTGGTTGCAGCCGTCAACCCGTGCTCTTCGAGCTTGTTGCCTATCATTCCAAGGGTAAAGGCTGTGCCGTAAACAGGCACCTGCATTTCCCTTAGAAGATAAGGCAGGGACCCGATATGGTCTTCATGGGCATGAGAAAGAATAACGCCTTTTACCCGGGCCTTGTTTTGCAGCAGGTAGCTCATGTCCGGAATTACATAATCTACTCCCAGCATGTAGTCTTCCGGAAACATAAGGCCGGCATCAATGACAATGATGGTTTCCTCACATTCCAGAACCATCATGTTGAGACCGATTTCTCCAAGCCCGCCAAGAGGAATGATTTTCAGCATAATCAAGCAGATCCGTTGCGGGTCAATGCTCACTCACCGACCCGTGTGGTTTGTACCTAAACTGAGTTATGATATTGGACTTTTTACGAAGCCGTCATTTTTAGGTTATACAGAAATATCGAGTTGCTGGACAATGCTGTCCATCAAGGCAATCAGCCAGTTTCGCTGCGCTTCGTTGGCATAGGCCATGCAATCGCAGCGCATCCTGTCATGAGTTCTCACCAGAAACTCACCCACCATGGTCCCGGGCTTTAGCTGCAGGGCAAAATACAGGGGATGGCAGTTTTCATGGGCTGCCTGCACGGTGGTATAGTATTCCGGATCCAGGGGAACCCAGTAAACTCTTTCCAGTGCCGGAGGCCCGTACTGACGGGTTAAATAGTTTTCCAGGGCATCTGTGTCCTGATCCCGAAGCTGGTCAATAACATATTGTTTCATTTTGGCATGGTTAGCATATTCAACATCAATGCGCAAGCATGGTATGTTTGGTTTTCATTTCATGGGCCAGCAGCGCCTTTTTCATGGAACTGCCCCCGCCAAATCCGCCAACAGCGCCGTTACTGAGAATCACCCGGTGACAGGGAATCACAAGGGGCCAGGGATTGGCTGCCATGGTGTTGCCCACGAATCTGGCAGCTCCGGGTTTTCCAAGTTCCACGGCAATCTCGCGGTAACTGCAGACCCGTCCGTATGGGATTTGGGCAGTTATGTGCAAAACCCGCTGCTGCAGCACTGTGATATTGTCCATGCAAATCCACTGCCAGGGGATGGTGATTGGACGGCCGGATTCAAAATATGCGTGAATAATATCTGCCATCTGTCCCGCCTGGCGGCTGCCGCCAGTATCCGGACAGTCGGCACAGGTCTCCTTGGATCCGCTGTTTTCATCTGCCAGAGGGTAGCAGCCGGGCAAAAAAATGCGCTCCAGCCGGAACGGCTCTTGTTTAAAAAAGCAGAAAACTTTACCCATCCAGGTATCAACAGTGAAAGAATGCATATTATTTCTCCGGACAAAGCCGTCAAAACAAAAATATATAAAAATTTGAAACACTCAGTTTGATGCACTCGTAAAAAGTCGCTTTTAGACGGCTTTGTAAAAAGTTCAAGATCAAGACTTGCGCAATTTCGAAGAATGCAGCGTACTTATCCGTACGTGAAATTCTTCAGAAATCGCGCGTAACGCAGATATTGGACTTTTTACGAAGCCGTCAAGTTTAGGTTTTATAAACCGAAAACAACCGGAGCTTTTCAAAAGGACGGTGCCGGGGTGAAGGCAGATCAGCAAAACCCCGGCCATTGGATCATGGCCGGGGCGGTATAAGGTATTGTATGAAATTAATCTAAATTGAGCGATTTTCAAGTAAAATTAATTGCTTTTAAAAATCTGAAACGCTCAATTCAGGTTTAAATCTCTTCCACGGTAATTGCGCCGGGCTCGCAGACCTCAATGCAGCTTTCACAGCCAAGGCACTCCTCGGCATTTACCGGAACAGACTTTCCGTCCTGGATTTCAAAAACTTCCACGGGGCATACTTCCACGCACTCTTCACAGCCTTCACATTTCTCTGCATCAACGATAGGATTAAAAGCCATTTTAATCTCCTTTCTAAGTGTCTCAAATTAAATGATTATATATCATGGAGCCTTGGATTCCGGCTCTTGTACTGCAAGATTTTTTTCATTATACCAAATGAATAATGGAGTCAAGGGGCATGATCCGATTTTTTATTTACAACATCGTCATAAGGCAGCAAACCGATGATATGACCGGAAGAACTCATTTCATAGAAAACGGCACCCGGTTCTAAAAGCGGTTTTCTTGGCCGGGGCAAGCCGGCCCGTACGTTTTCCGGCAGGCTGTCCATTGCAGTCAGAGGCTCGAAATGCTCATTTAAAACCTCGATCACGGCAGGACTTGAAGTGAGCAACAACCTCGGGGCTTCCGGATCGGCCCCGGCCAGGCATTGCCATGCACGGATTCTGGCCTCAGGCATATAGGCTCCCGGATCCTCTGATCCAGATCCACCACGATCCGGGATTGCCGCTGGGAATTGCTGCACATGAAAAGATTCACTTTCTTCCGGCTGCCCCCTTATTCCGGCAAACATTTCCATTGCCGCATGCTGGGCCGCACCAAGCTGGATTTCAAGCTCTGAGGCCTGCCTGTCATACTCCTGGGCCATGAGAAGAAAAAGCCTGGCAGTAAATAAAGGATCCTTCCGGGGCGGCTCCTCCCTGCCGCCTTTGAGGATCTCAGTGCTGATTTCCGGGGCAAATTCCTGGTTGTAAAAGCCTGCCTCAGCAAATGGTTTCAGGGCTGCTGCGTGCTTGTGGTGCACCTGCCCCCAGCCTTGAAACTGCCGGGCAAGTTTTATTAAGTTCTGATCATCACCCTTGGCAGGATACCGCAGCAAAATTTTGCCGTCTGCGGCCAGATCTTCCATGGGCCCCAGTGCAGCCCCTGAAGCCGGCTGATATACCAATACCTGGCCGAATCTGGCCCAGCAGGCCGAGGCCCATTTTTCAGAAATAAAAGTAAACGGGAAAAAAGCTGTTTTTATAGTATTCATGAATCACCAATCTTTTCGTCTTTGATGTCAACTCCGGCCTCCTGAAGCTGCTTTCTTATTTCATCAGCTTTTGCAAAATCCTTTTGCTGACGGGCTTCACTGCGCTTTCTGATCAGGGCCTCGATCTCCGGGGACACAGACTTTGGAGCAGTAAAGTCAAAAAAACCAAGCACCCGGTCGATATCCTCAAAGGTGGAAATAAATTTCATGGCATCATCTCTGGACAGCCGCTTTTCAGCAACCAGTGCATTGATCTGCCGGATCTTTCTGAAAACTGCAGCCATGGCCCGGGGCATGTTTAAGTCATCGTCCATGGCATTGATAAATCCCTGCCGGATATCGTAGGCGATCTGGTCGGTTTCCTCCGGGGACACGGGCTCACCTTCGGCCAGTTGAACCTGCTGCAGGGAATTTATGCAGGCATCAATCCGCCGGATTGCATTTTGGGCCTGATCCAGACGTTTTTGCGCATAGTCCAGTGGCTTTCTGTAATGGGCTGTAATCAGCCAGAATCGCAGCGCCCGGGGAGAATATCCCATGGCCTTGAGCTCTTCTATGGTGGGAAGTGCCGCTTTTGCCCCATGGGCATCTGCCTGCCCGGCATGCACCTGCTCGCAATGAATCCAGTAGCGTGCCAGGGGCTTTCCCGTCAGGGCCTTGGCAATGGCTCTTTCGTTTTCGTGATGCGGAAACACAAGTTCCCGGGTGCTGGTATGGATGTCATAGGTTTCGCCCAGATGCTTCATTGACATGGCTGCACACTGGATATGCCATGAAGGCCTTACATTGCCCCACTGAGTTTTTACATATATGCCCCTTTTTAATTCAGATAACCGTGCACGCTTCAGGAGTGTAAAATCACGCGGATTGTTTTTTTCATACTCATCAAGGTCCACGGTTGCACCGAGTTTAATCTTATCAATATCAATACCTGAAAGCTGACCGTACTCGGAAATGGAGCCAATGCTGAAATAAAGCGACCTGAGTTTTTCATAGGCATGGCCTTTTTCATAAAGCCTTGTGGCAATCTTGACCATGTCATCCACATGATCGCTGGCCCTGGGGTAGCGCTCTGCGGCAATTATATTAAGATCTTCCATGTCTGCCATGAAACGATCAATGTAATAGCTCGTATATTCCTTCAGAGACTGCCCTGCAGCCTCGGATCCATGGATGGTATTATCATCCAAGTCCGTGATGTTCATCACATGGGTTACATCCAGATCGCGATAGGCCAGATACCGGTAAAGCAGATCGGAAAAAACAAACCGCCGGCATTCTCCCAGGTGTATGAGCTTGTTGGCCGTGGGCCCGCAGGTATACATGGAAACCCGCCCCTTTTGAATAGGGTCAAAGGGCATTTTAGACCTGCTGAGGGTATTGAACAGATGAATTTCAGCCTTTTTCTTAACCAGAAAAAGAGGGGTGCTCAAATACCTCTCCCCGCTGTCCGGGAAAATAACAACAACATTTCCTTCAGACATCCGTGCAGCAAGCCCGGCAGCAATTACCATGGCAGCCCCACTGCTCATACCCACAAAAAGACCCTCCTCCCGGGCAAGACGCCGGGTCATTTCAAAGGCCTCTTCATCGTCGATATTGACTTTCTGATCGAGCCAATGTTTTTCAAAAATTTCCGGCCTGTAGGCCTCCTTTAAATTTTTGAGGCCCTGAAGCTTGTGACCCAGATATGGCTCCACGCCAATAATCTCTATATTTTTATCATACTCCCGAAACCTGCGGGAGCATCCCATGGCAGTTCCGGTAGTTCCCATGGTGGATACGAATTTGGATATCTTCCCGCCGGTCTGGGCGATTATCTCCTCTGCCGTGCCCCGGTAATGTGCCTGCCAGTTGGCAGGATTGTTGTACTGATCTGTCATGAAATAACGGTCAGGATCTTCGCGCACAAGACGGTAGACCTCTTCTATGGCCCCGTCTGTTCCCAGGTGGCCGGGTGTGAGAAAAATCTCAGCCCCTCTGGCCTCAAGTATTTTACGGCGCTCCAGGGAGACGGCATCTGACATGGCCAGCATGAGCCTGTAGCCCTTTACCGCGCAGATCATGGCAAGACCGATGCCTGTGTTGCCGCTGGTAGCCTCGATCACGACTTTATCCGGAGTAAGCGCCCCGGATTTTTCTCCGTCTTCAATCATGGCAAGGGCCGGACGGTCCTTGATCGAACCGCCGGGGTTAACATATTCAAGCTTTGCAAGTATCCGCACAGCCGGATTGGGATTCAACCGCCGGATTTCCACAAGGGGTGTGTTGCCGATGGCATCTAATATGGAAAAATACATTTTTTGCGTCCCTGAACCACAGCCTTTGAGGCCGGCCTATGCTGCCTGTACCCCTTGCTGCTTGATGGCATGTAATTAACAATTTTGAAAAAAAATGAAATCGAGTTGAGCAATGATTGCAGCCGTTACCTCCTGCCTGGGCGCATCTGCGGCTATAACACGTATCCGTTCCTTGTTTCTCCGGGCAATGGCCAAATATCCCTGCCGTACTTTTCCGTGAAATGTTATGGCTTCCATTTCAAACCTGGTCTCCTTTTCATGCCGGTCCCCTGATGCAATCTGATGCCATGCACGGGACAATCCGGCTTCCGCCGGAAGATCAAGAAGAAATGTCAGATCAGGCTCAAGTCCTCCAAGCACAATTTCATTTAGCCGTTCTATGACCCCGGATGCAATGCCGCGGGCCGCTCCCTGATAGGCCACGGTGGAATCGCAGAAACGATCGCAGATCACAATTTTTCCGGCATCAAGGGCCGGACGTATAACTTCGCTGACATGCTGTGCCCGGTCTGCCCCGTATAACATTAATTCAGCCGTGGCGTCCATTCCCGTGTTTTCAGGGGCCAGTAAAACGGACCGTATCCGGCGGCCGATTTCTGTGCCCCCCGGCTCCCTTGTGACCACGCATGCATGGCCCATGGCTTCTAGGTGGGCTGCAATGGCAGGGATCTGAGTTGACTTCCCGGAGCCCTCAATGCCTTCCAGTGTAATAAACATGAATAAAAATATCCGTTTTTTCAGGGAGCCGGCTTTGGTCCGCCTTTGTAAAAAAAACGCTCCAGGGGCCTATGATAAGCAGTCCAGTGCGCGTCCGCATCCTGATTGTCCATAAATTCCCTGATTCCATTAATCTTGGCGTCTATATCATCCAGATAGTTAAGCAGCACGGCCTCCAGGGTCTTGGGAGGCTCGGGCGATCCCAGCTCGCGACTGCCGTGGTGGCTTACTATCATATGCTTTAGCAAAAGTGCTGTTTCCTGCGGAAACTCAGTGTTCTGCCGAATCTTTTCCTCAAGCATGCCAACACCGATAACGATGTGGCTGATAAGGCGTCCCTGGCTGGAATAGTCTATGCTTGTATCAAATGAAAATTCATGGATTTTGCCGATATCATGCAAGATGGCACTTGCAATCAGCAAATCCCGGTCAAGGCCGGAATAATGCCCGGCAACCCTGTCGGCAAGCAGGGCCAGGGAAAGACTGTGTTCCAAAAGTCCGCCAATATATGCATGGTGCATCATTTTTGCGGCAGGCGCCTTCTTAAAACGGGCCACAAAATCGGAATCCTCCCAGAAGGATTCAAGCAGCAAGCAAAGAGGCTTTGACTTTATCGTCTGACCCATGGCTTTTATACGCTCATACATCTTTTCAGGATCGCGCCGGGTGGCAGGCAGAAAATCGGCGGGATCCACCTTACCCTGCGCCGGTTCAATGGCTTTTACCACCACCTGCAGTCCTCCTTTGTACTCGGATATACTGCCCCGGACATGAACAACCTCCCCGGATTGTGCAGCAGAGGCTATCTGCTCTACGTTATCCCAAGCCACACCTCTTATCCGGCCGGTTTTATCAGACAATGCAAGATTGAGATACAAAGCGCCGTCTTTTTTATGCCCCATGGTCTTTTCGGCCAGAACAAAAAGATCGCTTAGAGCTTGTCCGGATTTAAACTGATTGATAAAGCTTTGTTTCATTGGGTTCCTGTCAACGCTGTGCAAGCCCTGCCTTTTGCCGCTATTTGCCGCTATTGGCTTGACATTTTGTATTTTTCGGTTTTTTATACTGGAATTTTACCCGTGCATCAAGGTATTATTCACAGATTAATACCGGCTGAAAGCCAGAACCCCCTGGCAGCGCAGGAGGCTGCCATCACCCCGGTTGCTATAAATGCTCATGCCACAATTTTCATGGAAACTAGAATATACATTGGCCGCCGTCATTTGCTGCATGACTATCCTTACAGCTACCTGCTTCTGCCAGGAGCCCCCGGGCATCATGGCAGCCAAAGGCGGATGGAAAGTTTCTGCAGACCGGATTTCCTATGATCCGCAGACCCTTCAATACGAAGCCTCCGGCAATGTGGAGATTATACAGGGCGCCAAAAAGCTAACTGCCGACACGGTCATGCTTGACAATGAAAAACAAACAGCCCAAGCCGCTGGCAATGTCAGGCTTGTCTCCGGAAACGACCGGATGACTGGCCAGCGCCTGGAAATGAATATGGCCGACGGTACCGGAATCCTTTATCAGGGCTTTGTATTCATCCAGGAAAATCATTTCCGAATCCGGGGAGAAAGAATTGAAAAAACAGGGGAGGCCTCATACCGCATCCATCAGGCATCCCTGACCACTTGTGACGGAGAAAACCCCGACTGGCGGATTACCGGCAGAACCGTTGACGTAACCGTTGAGGGCTTCGGGTATGCCTCCCACGCGTCATTCAGGGTCCACAAGCTGCCCCTGCTTTATGTCCCATGGTTTATGTTTCCGGTCAAACTCCAACGTCAAACCGGCCTGCTCGCCCCCCAGGCATCTTATTCCAGCAGAAACGGCATTGAATATATCCAGCCTTATTTCTGGGCCATTTCCGATCACATGGATGCAACATTTTACTATCACCATATCCAGGAACGTGGTGAGAAACTCGGTATTGAATACAGGTATATTGCCTCAAAGGATTCAAAAGGAATTGTCCTTGCCGACGGGTTTGAAGACAGGAGAATCGATGACGGCACTCCGGAAGCAACAAAAAATTGGGGTTATTCAGCAGACCGAGCCATACGACCCAACGACGATCGCTACTGGGTGAGGGCAAAGCTTGATCAGCAGCTGCCCTGGAAGTCCATGGCACGCATGGACCTCGACATTGCAAGCGACCAGGATTACCTTCGGGAATTTTCAAGCGGATACACGGGCTATAATAACACCGAAGATCTTTTCATGTCTGAATTCGGCCGGGACATCGACGATGAAAACAACCCCGTTCGCACAAACCGCCTTAACATAAACCGGATCTGGAACCAACACGTGTTAAATACGGATCTGGTCTGGTATGACGATGTGATCCAACGCCGGCAAAGCGATACAAATGACACACTTCAACGGCTTCCCAGAGTCGGATATAACGCATTAAAGCAGCCCTTATTTGACCTTCCGGCAATGCCGGACAAGGTATTTTTCGGTGCCATGGACAGTGAATACAATTATTTTTTCCGGGAAGACGGCCAGACCGGTCACCGGGTTGATCTGCATCCGCGCATTTATCTTCCCTTTCGTATACATAACAGGTTTACCCTTGAGCCATCGGCTGGATTCCGCCAAACCCTCTGGTATCTTGACGGGGACCGGGAAGATACCGGCTCCGGTTCAAAACGCTACAACCACAGGGAAATGTATGACATAGGAGCCGAGCTGTCCACTGACCTGCACAGGGTTTTTTCAGTTTCCGCAATGAACATTGAAAAGATCAAACACGTTATTATTCCCGTGCTGTCCTATGGATACGTGCCCGGCACGGACCAATCCGAATTGCCCCTTTTTGACGAAAACGACAGGTTTGAAGCAGAAAACAGGCTTGCGCTCTCCTTTACCCATTTGCTTACATCCAGGCACACGACCACCGGTGCTGACAATCAGCCTGAACACCGATACAATCAATTCTGCCGCTTTTTTATAGAGCAGGCCTATGATTTCAACCAGAGCCGGGATTCCGATCCTGCCTTTGAACCTCTTTATGCAGAACTCGAATTGAGATTAAAAGAGCTTTTGACCCTGAGAGCCGATGCCTCCTGGAGTTATGAGCGCGATGACTTTGAATCCAGCAATCTCTCAGCCCGCTACCGCAGCAATCGGGGTAACCATTTGCGGCTTGAATACCGCAACAACAGGGATTTCAACCAGAGCATCTATCTTGGCCTTCAAACACCTGTTACACGCCAGTTAACCCTGCTGGCCGATTATGAGCGCAACCTGAAAACAGATCAAGACATTGAACTGGGCCTGGGTTTTCGCTGGCAGTCCCAGTGCTGGGCAGTGGAGGCAGGCTACCGAAAGGAAGATGATGACCGTAAATACACACTTATGATAAATCTCTACGGCCTTGGGGGAGTTGGCAACTCCATGTAGAACCTAAATTGAACGATTTTCAAGTTTGACGGCTTCGTAAAAAGTTCAAGATCAAGGCTTGAGCGATTTTGAAAGATGCAGCGTACTTAGCCGTACGTGAAATTCTGAAAAATCGCGCGTAACGCAGATATTGGACTTTTTACGGTTCCATCAATATTGACAATAGGCTTTTATAACCCCTTGACTTATTGAAAATTTATGGTTAAGTATTGGGAAACAGTCTGTAATCCGGTTTTTTATACAGGAGGAAAAATGAATAAACTCGAAATGATATCCGCCCTTAAAAAAGAAGCTGACATTTCAAAATCCGAAGCTGCAAAAATCGTTCAGATTTTTTTCGACTCCATGGCCGATGCACTTGTAAACGACGAAAGAATTGAGATTCGTGGTCTTTGCAGTTTTTTCGTTAAAAACTATAAAAGCTACACCGGCCGCAATCCCAAAACCGGGGAAAAGGTCAGTATCCGGCCCAAAAAACTGCCGTTTTTCAAATGCGGCAAGGAGCTCCGGGAACGCGTCAATGCAAAGGCGTAGCCGGCAACTGCCGTGATCGGATTTGAAGACCTTGTCGGGCAGCAAGGCCCGGTGCAACTACTGGTCAATGCCTTTAAAAAAGGGAAAATGCCCCATGCCTGGCTCTTTACCGGTGAGACAGGAGTGGGTAAGAAAACAGCTGCCCTGGAACTGGCTAAAATCTGCAACTGCCAGAATCGCAGTGCCGGCAGCAGTCATAGCCCGGAGTCTGAGACAGGCATTCTTCCCCGATCCTGCGGGCAATGCCGTTCCTGTAAAAAGGCGATTGCCGGGGCGCACCCGGAAATCCGGGTAATCAATCCCTCTAAAATGCTCATACGCATTGATCAGATCCGGTCACTGTGTGCTGAGCTGGGACTGAAATCCGATGAGGCCTCCAGACGCTTTATAGTTTTTGCCGGGGCGAACAGGATGAATGCCGAGGCGGCCAATGCCCTGCTAAAAATCCTGGAAGAACCTCCTGAACACACTGTTTTTGTTCTGGTGGCCCCGGATACAAGCGACCTGCTGCCCACAATTGTTTCCAGATGCCAGCACATCCGGTTTAATCCCATTGCGCCCAAAGACCTGGAAACCTATCTTACAGACCAATGCGATAAAGACCATCAACAGGCAATGATCATTGCATCTCTTGCCCGGGGAAGCCTTGGCCGCGCAAAAGACATGGCCGGCCAGGACTGGACTGAAAGGCGCAGATTCATCATTGATCAGCTACGCTGCCTACAGCAGCAGCCACGAGGATTCAGGCATGTGCTGGCTGAAATACTTGCCGGGGACAAGGACCGCCTGGAAGGAATCTTTGAAATCATGAAAAACTGGTACAGGGACCTGGCGGTAATAAAATCGGCTCCGGAACAAATATACAACCGCGACATTATAGACCAGGTGCGTGCCGGAAGATCCGAGATTTCCATGGACGCCTTACTGGAAATTTCCGATGCCCTTGCCGCGGCGGAAAAAGCAATGGAAAGCAACGCCAATACCCGGCTGGTCATCGACAAGCTAATAGAGAGACTGGCCATGTCAGCTGCTGGCTTTCCATTGAACCAATGCGCTTAAATTAACTGCAATGGCGGCAGAACAATCCAAGCAAAGGAAAACAGCTAAAGCTGATGGCACCGTAAAAAGTCCAATATCGGCGTTACGCGCGATTTTTCAGAATTTCACGTATGGCTAACTACGCTGCATTCTTCGGCAATCGCGCAAGCCTTGATCTTGAACTTTTTTCGGCACCATCTGAAAATCGACTTTTTATGAGAGTGTCAAAGCTTATGAATACAGAAAATTCGGAAGAAACAGAATCAACGCAAAAGCAAGCCGTCAGGATTGTCGGCATCCGGTTTAAGCCCGCCGGCAAAATATATGATTTTAATTGCGGAGCCTATGTGCTAAAGCTCGGCGACGAGGTCATCGTTGAAACCGAACATGGACTCGGTTTCGGCACAGTGGCCATGACGCCTGAAGAAAAGGATGCCGAAGAACTCCGGCAGCCGCTGAAAAAAATATACCGCCCGGCCACTGCCGAGGACAAATACCAGCTGGAAAAAAACAGGGGAATAGAAGAAGAAGCCTACGAATACTGCCGTGAATGTGTGGGCAACCTGGAATTGAAAATGCACTTGTTTTCCGTGGAAAGCAATTTTGACAATTCCAAGCTCACTTTTTTCTTTACAGCCGACGGCCGGGTGGATTTTCGAAAGCTGGTAAAAATGCTGGTAAAGCAATTTCGAACCAAGATTGAAATGCGCCAGGTGGGCATACGCAACCAGGCCAAGATGTGCGGCGGAGTTGGCCGTTGCGGCCGGATTCTGTGCTGTGCCGCCTTTATGACCAGGTTTGATCCAGTCACCATAAGGATGGCAAAAAAACAGGGGTTGTCACTTAATCCCACTAAAATATCAGGGGTCTGCGGCCGGCTCATGTGCTGCCTTATCTTTGAAAACAATCTTTATGCCGGCAAACACCAGCAGCAGAATGCAGACAATAAAGAAAACCCCTCAAAACAGTCACGGGAATAAAAAAGTATGACATCGTCTTTTTACATCACCACCCCTATCTATTATGTAAACGCAAAACCACATCTGGGGCATACATATACCACTATTGCCGCTGATGTGGCCCGGCGCTTTCACCGCATGAAAGGCGAAAAGACCTTTTTCCTCACCGGAACGGATGAACACGGCGATAAAATCGTAAAGGCGGCGGAAGCCAGTGGTGAAAAGCCCAAAGCATATGCAGACCGTATTTCGGGATTGTTCCGGGATTTGTGGCCCGACTTTAATATTTTTCCGGACCGGTTTATACGCACTACGGATGCCGATCACATAGCCGTGGTAAAGCAGGTGCTGCAAAAAATTTACGACAGCGGCGATATCTATTTCAGCGAGTATGAAGGGCTTTACTGCTTTGACTGCGAGCGGTTCTATACCCCCAGGGAACTGGAGAACGGAAAATGCCCGGACCACGGCAAAGAGCCCGTGGCTATAAAGGAGTCCAACTATTTTTTCAAAATGAGTCGCTATCAGCAGTGGCTCATTGACTACATTAACGAAAATCCAGACCTGATAGTTCCCCAACGCTATAAAAACGAGGTTCTTGGGTTTCTTCGCGAACCCCTCGAAGACCTGTGCATCTCCCGTCCCAAATCAAGGCTTAAATGGGGCATCACCCTGCCATTTGACGAAAATTATGTCACCTATGTCTGGTTTGATGCCCTTATCAACTACATCAGCGCCCTGGGCTATCCGGACGGTGATGATTTCATGGCCTTCTGGCCGGAAGTGCGCCACGTGGTGGCAAAAGACATTTTAAAGCCCCACGGCATCTACTGGCCCATCATGCTAAAGGCTGCAGGCATAGACATCTACCGTCATCTTTTCGTTCACGGTTACTGGAATGTGGATGAAAGCAAGATGTCAAAAAGCCTTGGCAATGTGGTGGATCCCGTTTATCTCAAGGATACTTACGGCGTGGATGCCATCCGCTATTTTCTCATGAGGGAAATGAACTTCGGTCTTGATTCAAGTTTCTCGGAAGCAGCACTGATCCAGAGGATAAATTCAGACCTGGCAAATGACCTGGGCAACCTTTTTTCCAGGGTACTTGCCATGTTTCACAAGTATTTCAAGGGGGTTGTGCCGGACTGGGATCCGGATGCCGGGGAAATTTTCGGGGTTGACCTTAAATCTGATGCAAAAACGGCAATTGATACATTCTGCCGGTGCATGGAAAACCTGGAATTCCACCGGGGCCTGGCTGCTGTGTGGGAATTCATAGGCCACATGAACAAGTTTGTAGACACCAGCGCCCCCTGGGAGCTGGTAAAACGGGAAGATGCCGCACCGCAGCTCCGGGGGGTTATCTGCAGCCTGCTCGAAGGCCTTCGGGTGGTCTCCGGGCTGATCTACCCCGTAATGCCGGAAACCGCAGCCGTCATGCAGAAACACCTGGGATATGATACCGCAGAGACTTCAAAAACGGCCTTTTATTATCTGGATGAAATATCTAAGTGGGGTATGGTTGTACCGGGTGCCTCCATGCCAAAAGGGGTCTCCCTGTTTCCCCGCCTGGATCCGGAAGCCATTTTGTCAGAACCCGGGCCGGCACCCGCGCCAAAGAAAAACCTGGCCCTTGCCCCGGAAATCGGACTTGATGATTTTGGCAAAATCGATCTCAGGGCAGCAACAATACTGTCGGCGCAAAAAGTTCCCAAAG
>JAABTZ010000001.1 GCA_011389605.1 Desulfobacteraceae bacterium | reverse complement strand
GGGTTAGTCCAGCTTGGCGGCGAGGTCAGTGCTTTTGGTTCAAATCTTGAAAACCGGCCATGGCGAATCGGCATTCAGCACCCCGAAGACATGGATAAGGCCTGGGGCATTATTGAAAACAGGCATAATATCATGGCATCGACCAGCGGCAACTATCGCCAGCCCATGATGATTCAGGGCCATGCGTTCTACCACATAATCAGCCCCAAAACCGGCCGGCCGGTTTCAGAAAAAATTCTTGGAGTAACAACAGCCGTTTTTGAAACCAATGCATCCAGCAGTGCCATGCTCGATGGTGCGGCAACAGCCATAACCGTGCTGGGCAGGGACCAGGGCCTGGAATTGGCAAAAAGATTAAATATCGAAGCCCTTATTTTGAGCATGGGGACAAACAAGGAGATCCGGCAGCATTTAACACCGCATTTCTCGGATCGCATGGATGTAAGCAGGACAGCCGACCGCTTAGCTCCGGCAGCGCCGAATCCATAACCCTGAACAGTCATTTATTCCCATTGACACTGTATGTTATTTATAGTAAGTAACGATTTTTGTTAAAATTTTAATCAGACCGGTTCTTATATCAGGCAGTTTTAAGTGGTTAAGTGTTAAGTAAAATCAAGAAGTTATTTTTTTATTGTTTGCCGGTTATATCAGTTTTAGGACTTTTTACGGTGCCATCAGATTTGACAAATTCGTAAAAAGTCGGTTTTCAGAAGGGGCACTGTCCCATCATATTCAAAGAAGAATATCAAGCCGAATATAAGGGAGAACATAAATGGAACAAGAAGAACAAACCGCTGCCGCTGAATCCAAACAGGCGCCAGTGGGCTCTGTAATGGTCGTGGGTGCCGGTATTTCCGGCATGCAAAGCGCTCTTGATCTGGCCAATTCCGGCTACTACGTCTACCTGCTGGAAAAAACATCGGCCATCGGGGGACTCATGTCCCAGCTGGACAAGACATTTCCCACAAACGATTGTGCCATGTGAGTGATCTCACCTAAACTGGTCGAGGTCGGCCGGCACTTAAACATCGAATTGCTAACCAATACCGAACTGCTTGAATTAAGCGGTGATCCCGGGCATTTCAGCGCCCATATCCGGCAGGAACCCAGATACATTGATATTTCAAAATGCACCAGCTGCGGGGAATGTTCAAACGTCTGCCCCATTGAGGTTCCCAGCGAACAAGACCACGGGATTGCAACCCGGAAAGCTGCTTATAAAAAATACGCCCAGGCCATCCCCGGCGCTTATGCCATAAGCAAGCGTGGAACCGCCCCGTGCAAGGCCACATGCCCGGCCCACGTAAGCATCCAGGGATACATTGCCTTAATCAACCAGGGCAAATACGCCGAAGCCGTGGAGCTTTTCCGGGACGCACACCCCTTTCCGGGCGTATGCGGCCGGGTCTGCCACCATCCCTGCGAAAGCGAATGCACCAGAAACGATTATGACCAGCCCCTTGCCATCAGGGAATTGCACCGGTTTCTGGCCGACTGGGAGAAGCAGGAAGACGAAAAGATTCTGCCTGCAGCAGCAGAGGAAAAACGCGATGAAAGGGTTGCAGTAATCGGCTCGGGTCCGGCAGGCCTTGCCGCGGCCTCTTTTCTGGTACGAAAAGGCTATGGCGTCACCATTTTTGAAAAACTGCCTGTTGCCGGGGGCATGATGGCCGTGGGGATACCGGAATACCGGCTTCCCAGAGATATCCTCCAGCGGGAAATCGACATAATCTGCGACCAGGGCGTGGAAATCAAAACCGGAGTTGCCTTCGGCAGGGACATCACCTTTGACAGCCTGAAAGCAGACGGCTATTGCGCGGTGTTTATGGCCATTGGACTTCACAAGGGCCGCAGCCTTGGAGTTGAAAATGAAGATGCCCAGGGCGTGCTCCAGGGCGTTGATTTTCTAAGGGACACTGCCCTGGGCAAGGATGTGCCCATCGGAAAAGACGTGCTGGTTATAGGCGGCGGCAACGTGGCCATTGACGTGGCACTTACTGCCAAACGAAAAGGTGCTGAAAATGTCACCATGGTCTGCCTGGAAAAACGCGAGGAAATGCCGGCCTGGGAGCATGAAATAGAAGAGGCTCTGGAAAGCGAAATCAAAATCGTCAACTCTTTTGGCCCCAAAGACTTTTTTATCAGCAAGGAAAACAAGTTTTCCGGCATTGAATTTAAGACCTGCACCGCGGTTTTTGACAAGGAAGGGCGCTTTAGCCCAAGCTTTGATGAAAACGCCTGCGAGGCTTTTTTCGGGGACACGGTTATCGTGGCAATCGGACAGGCAGCCGACACCTCGGATCTGGAGGGACAAAATGTTCCCATGAATGCGCGCGGCCTGGAAGGAGACCCGGTAACGCTTCAGACCTCCATGGAATGGGTCTTTTCCGGCGGCGATGCTTTTTACGGCCCCAAATCTGTTGTTGACGCTGTTGCCTGCGGCAAGGAGGCGGCAGAAAGCATCCACCGCTTTATAAACGGGCTTGATCTTCACGAAGGCCGGAAAAAAGAATGGACCTATGAAAAGCCGGACATCATCAACGAACCCCACAAGGATCGCACCCCGGTTCGGTGCCTGGATCCCGAGGCCCGGGAATGCAACTTCCTGGAAGTCTCCTTTGGCTACAATGAGCAGGAAGCCCAGGCCGAGGCCGACCGGTGTCTGAAATGCGGCATCTGCTCGGAATGCTACCAGTGTGTTAAGGCATGTCTGGCCGATGCCATTGATCATGAGCAGACAGTCCAGCAGCGTGACATTGAAGTTGGATCCGTAATCCTGTGCCCCGGAAATGACGTGTTTGACCCATCGGACCTTGAAGACACATATAAATACAAGTCAAGCCCCAATGTGGTCACAAGTGCGGAATTTGAACGGATTCTTTCAGCCTCCGGGCCCACCATGGGGCATCTTGTCCGGCCATCGGATCACAAGGAGCCGGAAAAAATAGCCTGGCTCCAGTGCATCGGCTCAAGGGACACCAACCGGTGCGGCAACGGCTACTGCTCATCTGTGTGCTGCATGTACGCCATCAAGGAAGCAACCATTGCCAAAGATCATTCGGAGCATAATCTCGACACTGCTATTTTCAACATGGACATCCGCACATTTGGCAAGGATTATGAAAAATATTACATGAGAGCCAAAGACAATGCCGGAGTAAGATTTGTCAAGTCCAGGATTCACACCATCGATGAAATCCAGGAAACAGGCAACCTGCTTTTGCACTATGTGGATGAGGCCGGCAACATCATTGAAGAAGAATTTGACATGGTGGTACTGTCCGTTGGCCTGCAGGTGCCTGCATCCACCATGGAAACGGCAAAACGGCTTAATATCGAGCTTAATCATTACAATTTCGCCCAGACCAGCCCCTTTGCCCCGGTTAACACATCAAGAGACGGTGTTTTTGCCTGCGGCATCTTTCAGGGGCCCAAGGATATTCCCGGATCGGTTACCGAGGCCAGTGCAGCGGCATGCGCTGCAGGCCGCAACCTGGCAGAGGCCCGAAACACAATGATCAGGGAAGTCATCCGGCCTGAAGAAATAGATGTGGAAGGCGAAATTCCGCGAATCGGAGTATTTGTCTGCGACTGCGGCATCAACATTGCCGGGGTGATTGATGTGCCTCATGTGCGTGAATATGCCGAAAGGCTCCCCTATGTGGTCTATTCCGGTGAAAACCTTTTTACCTGCAGCCAGGATGCCCAGGACCAGATGAAGGAAATCATAAAGGAGCACAACATCAACCGGGTTGTGGTCTCCTCGTGTACCCCGAAAACCCATGAACCCATTTTCATGGACACTCTGGAATCCGTTGGCTTAAACAAATACCTGTTTGAAATGGCCAATATCAGGAACCAGGATTCATGGGTTCATGGCGACAACCCGGAAATGGCCACTGAAAAAGCCAAGGAACTGGTACGCATGTCAGTGGCAAGGGCCGCATCCCTTCGACCCCTGCATGAACGCCAGATCCCTGTATCCAGGCGGGCTTTGGTGGTGGGAGGCGGAGTGGCAGGCATGAATGCCGCCCTGGGCATTGCAGACCAGGGATTTGAAGTTGTTCTGGTTGAAAAACAGGCTGAACTCGGAGGACTTGCCAACCGCCTGACACGAACCATCGAAGGCATGGATATACCAGCCTATATTACCGGGCTGGTGGACCAGATCAATAATCATAGGCGCATTGATGTGATCACCAACTCCGTGATTGTTGATTTTTCCGGATTCAAGGGCAATTTTACCACGGAGATACTTGTGGGAGAAGACATGGTCAGCCGCAGGATAGAACACGGTGTGACTATAATGGCCACCGGGGCAACAGAGTATCAGCCAGCCGAGTACCTTTACGGCGAGCACCCGAAAGTGGTCACCCAGCTTGAACTCGGCAGCCGGCTTGAGGAAAGGGGCGCTGCAGATGAATTAAACACGGTGGTAATGATCCAGTGCGTGGGATCAAGAAACGATGAAAATCCCAACTGCTCACGGATATGCTGCCAGGCTGCCATTAAAAATGCCATTCACATCAAAAAGCTAAACCCGGAAACCGAGGTTTATATCCTATACCGGGATATCAGGACCTACGGCCTTCTGGAAGACTACTACACCCAGGCCAGACGGCTGGGCGTGATGTTTTTCCGTTTTGATCCTGAAAATGCGCCCGTGGCCCAGGCGTCCGGAGATCTGGTCAACGTGGTGTTCAACGACCATATCCTCAACAGGAAAATCAGCGTGGATGCTGACCTGCTGGCCTTAAGTGCGGGAGTGGTGGCCGCTGATACCGAGGAACTGGCCAATATCATGAAACTGACCCGGAATGCAGAGCACTTTTTCACCGAGGCCCATGTCAAGCTCCGCCCCGTGGAAATGGGCAAGGAAGGGGTCTATCTGTGCGGCACGGCCCACAGCCCCCAGCTGGTTTCCGAATCCATTGCCCAGGCCATGGCCGCGGCATCCAGGGCAACCACCATGCTGTCCCAGCCTTTCCTGACCCTGTCGGCAGTCACGGCAAAGGTGGACCCGGAAAAATGCGCCTCCTGCCTGATCTGCGTGCGCACCTGTCCCTATGGTGTGCCCAGGATAAACGATGAAGGGGTCAGTGAAATCGACGATGCCACCTGCCAGGGCTGCGGTGCCTGCGCTGCTGAATGCCCGGCAAAGGCCATAGAACTTCGCTGGTATGAAGACGACCAAATCATGAGCAAGGTAGACGCTTTACTGGAAGGGGAAGAATCATGAGCCAAAATTTCAATCCAAGAATAATAGCCTTTTGCTGCAATCAATGAGGGTATTCCGCTGCGGACCTGGCAGGTTCCATGCGACTTACCTATCCCACAAGCTTCCGGATCATCCGGGTGCCCTGTACCGGCAAAGTTGATGTACAGCACATGCTCCGTGCACTTGAAAAAGGCGCTGATGGTGTCTGCATTATCGGATGCATGGAGGGCGAATGCGCATACAAAACCGGAAATTATCGGGCCAGAAAAAGGGTGGAGCAGGTGCAGCGGATTTTAAAGGCCGTTGATATCGATCCGGAGCGGGCCCAGATGTATAATCTGTCATCAAGTGACGGCCCCTTGTTTGGCAAATATGCCGAGGAAATGGATGAGAGGATCCGGAAACTTGGGCCCAACCCAATGAAATCAGTTCAAAAATCCGCGGCCTGACCCAAAATGAAATCCAAACCAACTCGTTAACCTTATATAAAAGAGGTCTGTAAATGATTGTTGCAGATAAAAAACCGGTCGAGGAAATCATAGAATATGTCAAGGATTGCGAAAAAATCCTGATTCTCGGCTGCAATGAATGCGTAACCGTTTGCGAAGCAGGCGGAAAAAAAGAAGTGGGGGTTCTGGCCTCCACCCTGCGTATGTATTTCGCCAACCACGGCCACAGCGACGCGGTGGTTGACGAACGAACCCTGGAACGGCAGTGTGACCATGAATATCTCGAAGAAATCCGGGATATCGCAGACCAGTACGATGCCATTGTCTCCATTGCCTGCGGCGTTGGCATCCAGTTTACAGCTGAAAAATACCATTCCGTTCCTGTATATCCCGGAGTCAACACCTCTTTTCTGGGAGTCACAGAGCAGCGGGGTCTGTGGACGGAAAGATGCCAGGCCTGCGGCCAGTGCATCCTTGCACATACCGGAGGAATCTGCCCGGTGGCCCGCTGCGCAAAAAGGCTTTTAAACGGCCCCTGCGGCGGATCATCAAAGGGAAAATGTGAAATCAACAAGGATCTCGACTGTGCCTGGCAGTTGATCATTGACAGGCTCAAGGCCATTGACCGGATGGATCTTTATGAAAAATTCTTCAATATCAAGGACTGGTCCACTGACCGGGCCGGCGGACCCAGAAAAGTGGCAAGGGAGGACGTACAGATATGAGCGCAAAAACTCCGAGTAAACTGGAAAAAGTCATGGCTGCGGGTCATCTGGGCGTCACTTCTGAATGCGGCCCGCCCCGGGGCAGTGATCCTGAAGTGATCAGGCAAAAAGCCGAACTGCTCAAAGGATACGTGGATGCCATCAATGTCACCGACAACCAGACCTCGGTTGTGCGCACAAGCAGCCTGGCCACATGTATTCACTTAAAGCTCATGGGCCTTGAGCCCATTTTACAGATGGTCACCCGGGACCGGAACCGCATTGCTTTGCAAAGCGATATTCTGGGTGCTGCTTCTTTTGACATTGTCAATTTGCTGTGCCTGTCCGGAGACCACCAGAGTTTCGGTGACAATCCCCAGGGGCAGAATGTGCATGATCTCGATTCCATGCAATTGTTGTGGACCGTTCGCAAAATGCGTGACGAGGGCAAATTCCTGGGCGGAGACGAAATCAAGCGCCCGCCGAAAATGTTTGTGGGTGCTGCGGCCAACCCCTTTGCCGACCCCTTTGAGATCCGGGTTCCCCGGCTGGCCAAAAAAATTGAAGCCGGCGCCGAGTTTATTCAGACCCAGTGCATTTACAACCTGGAAAAATTCGAGGAATGGATCAGGCAGGCAGAAGAGCGGGGCCTTACGGAAAAATGCTACATTATGGCAGGGGTCACACCCTTTAAATCAGCTGGTATGGCCAAGTATATGAAAAACCGGGTGCCGGGCATGGATGTGCCCGATGACGTTGTCAAGCGCATGAGCGACACCCCAAAGGACAAGCAGGCAGAAGAAGGCGTTAATATCTGCGTGGAGACCATCCAGAGATTAAAGGAGCTCAAGGGAGTCAGCGGATTTCACATCATGGCCATAGAATGGGAAGAAAAAGTGGCTGAAATTGTGGAACGAGCAGGGCTGCTTCCCAGGCCGGAAACAGACTGAAGCCTTTTTTATTCAGAAACCTGGATGCAAACCGCTCCGGCAAAAAGCCGGGGCGGTTTTTTTTTGATCAAATTCAGCACTGATGATATAAACTGCCGGAAACGGATCTATAATCCCGCATGAATCAGGATGGTTTTACCATTGAATAAGCGTTATCTCGATATTGCAATAAAAGCATATAATGAGGCATGGCGGCTTGTGCTGCCAGCCATGCGGCTCAATGCACGGCTAAAAGACGGCTATGATCATCGAATACTCACCTGCTGCCTGCCGGAGGCCGATCTGTGGATCCAGGCGGCTTCAGCCGGGGAAGCCTACCTTGCATTGTCCCTGATAGAAAACCTCCAGCTGCCAGACTCCAGCCGGATACTGGCCACCACCAATACCCGCCAGGGAATGGAGATCCTTTGCAAGGCCGAAACCCGAATCCGGCAAGCAGGCAGAACTTCTGCCCTGATGTGCCGATGGTTTCCCTTTGATCAGCCTGCAATAATGAAAAAGGCTGTAGGCCAGGTCAGCCCGAAGCTGGTGGTGCTTCTTGAAACTGAAATCTGGCCCGGACTCCTGCATGCTCTAAAAGAAAAATCCTGTCCGGTCTGGATCTTAAACGGCCGCATGACAGAAAAAAGCTTTTCACGCTACTGCCGGATCAGAAAATTTTTATATCCGCTGAGTCCCCGGGGCGTGCTTGCCATATCTGAAACTGATGCAAAACGCTTCAGCGGTTTATTCGGCAAAAGTATTGTAAAGCAGATGCCCAACATCAAGTTTGACCGTCTGCCGGCAGGAAAAATTTCAGAGCATAAAAATCCTATATCCCAGCTGATTCCTTCTTCGGCAAAATTTCTGGTACTGGGCTCCATCCGCCGGGAAGAAGAGGGGCGGACAGTAAAACTGTTAAAGAAAATTCTCCGTCACCATCCAGATGTTATCACTGGTCTGTTTCCACGCCACATGCACAGGATAGATTCCTGGAAAATCCTTCTTTCCCAAGCCGGGCTTTTCTGGGGTCTGCGCTCCGGGCTTCAAAACAAACCACAGCCGGGTCAAGTCATCTTATGGGACACTTTTGGCGAACTCTCAGATGCTTATCAAGCAGCTGACGCTGTTTTTGTGGGCGGCAGCCTGGAGCCGCTGGGGGGACAGAATTTTCTGGAACCGCTGGTCTGCGGCGTGCGGCCGGTTATCGGACCTTACTGGGATAACTTTTTCTGGGTGGGTGAAGATATTTTCAGACAGGGCCTTGTTTTCAGGGAAAGCAGCTGGCAGAGTGCCGCAGGCCGTTTGATTCAACAAATACATAATAACCCTGACCGTGAAGAGACAAGACATTTGGCCCAAAAATATATCAGCGCCCGACAGGGAGGCACCCGACAGGCCTGCCGGCTTATTGAAGCCTGCCTGGCAGGCGGCAGGACAAAGGAGCAGCCATGAACGATTTCTCATCAATTAAATGCTGCGGTATTATTCCGGCGCGGTATTCATCCACGCGTTTTCCCGGAAAGCCTCTTGCACAGATCCTTGGAAAACCGATGTTCTGGCATGTCTATGAACACGCCCGGCAGTGTCCGGAGCTGGACCGGGTCGTTATTGCCACGGATGATAACAGAATTTTTGAGGCTGCCCAATCCCTGGATGTACCTGCAATCATGACCAGAAGCGATCATGAAAGCGGAACAGACAGGGTCCATGAAGCCGCCTGCCTGCTAAAAATTCCTGATGCCGGGGTGGTGGTAAATATACAGGGCGATGAACCCCTGCTGGATCCGGGGTTGGTGTCCTTGCTGATACGCCCTTTTGCCGACCCGGAGATTTCAGTGACCACCCTGGTGCATCCAATGGGCCCGGAATCAGCCGAAAATCCTGACCGCGTAAAAGCTGTATTCGCCCCTGACCAACGGGCCCTGTATTTTTCCAGGGCCCCGATTCCGTATCCCAGGGACGTTTTAAATGCCTCCTATTTCTGCCACATCGGTCTTTACGGTTTCCGCAAATCCGCCCTTGACAGGTTTGTATCCCTGCCGCCGGGCCGCCTGGAACAAATGGAAAAACTCGAGCAGCTCCGGCTGCTTGAAAACGGTATCGGCATACACGTGGAAATCACTGAAAACAAGAGCATGAGCGTTGACCGCCCCGAAGATCTCCTGCAGGTCATTGCCGTTTTACAGCAGCGCCAAAAAATTAAATAAAAGGTTTAACATGAACAGACCTGTTATTGACCGCATAAATGCAGTGTTTAACAACCGCAGGGCCAGAAAGACGTTTTTAAAACTCCGCTTTCCAATAATTGCAGTTCTATTTATCCTGATGCTGCCTCTTGTTGAAAAGCAATGGTTTTTCCCCGGCCTGATTGTCTCGGCAGCAGGAGAGCTGCTTCAGCTGTGGTGCTTTGCAACAATTAAAACAAAAAAGCGCCTGACAACGGGCGGGCCCTACATGTTTGTGCGCAACCCAATGTACATAGGAAGATTTTTTTTAATTTTCGGCATCCTGATGATGACTGGCAGTATTTTGATTCTGGCGGTTTATACCATTGTTTACTATTTCTATATGACCAACCGGGTCAATCGGGAGGAAAAACTGCTTTCAGATCTCTTCGGGCGGGATTATGAAAACTACAGGCATGATGTAGGGCCCTATCTGCCGACTTTTAACAGCAGGTTTGACCCGTCACGGCTGTTTGTGTTCGATGCTCAAAGTTTTGCCCAAAACCACGGAACTGGCAATATGACAGCCGTGGGCATATGCTATGTCATTCTTTTTATTTTCACTTACATCCGTCCTCTTTGATGGCTTCGCAAAAGTCCTGAAACCGATATACTCGCCAAACAATAAAAAAATAACGTAACTATTCAGCTAATACCAACGCATGAATCTCGAAGAAGTGTGTAGGGTGTGGATTTCAACCCCATCATTCTTCGTTTCCGTGTAACCAGGGGCGGACACACAGGTCCGCCCCTACAATACGACTGGTCATCCGTAGGGGCGGACCTGTGTGTCCGCCCCTGCCGGGTGGCTGAATAGTTACAAAATAACTTCTTGATTTTACTTAACACTTAATTACTTAACCACTATCAAAGCTTGCGCGATTTCGAAGAATGCAGAGTACTTAGCCGTACGTGAAATTCTTCAAAAATCGCGCGTAACGCAGATATTGGACTTTTTACGAAGCCGTCAAAATTAATTGCTTTTAAAAATCTGAAACGCTCAGTTTAGGAAATATATTGTTTATTCATGTCATTGTCAGCCAGGCCTGTCAACCGGCTTTGCAGTGTTTAAGCAGCCCCGGTTGAAAAATCGTCAAAACAGTTGCATTAAAATGGATAACATGTTAATTTATATTAAAAAAATACGTTCATATCCGGTAAACCACATTCAGGCAATGCACATGGGCGTAAAACCTACCTACGAGGAACTGGAAAAGCAGGTACTGGAATTAAGCCGTGAAGCCAACCGGTGCCTGACTGCTGAATCCGCATTCCACCGTCATAAGGACTATCTTGAAGCCCTGCATGAAACATCTCTTGGACTGATTGCAAAGCTTGACAAGGAAGAACTTCTGGAAAACATCCTTGACCGGGCATCTTTGCTGACCGGCACCGAACACGGCTATATCTATCTTCGCGAGCCGGGTACCGATTGCATGCAGATGCAGATGGGCAAGGGTTTTTTCAAAGGCCAGCTGGGCAGGTGTGTAATTCGCGGCGAGGGTATGGGCGGCAGGGTATGGGAGGCTGAAGTCCCGCTTCTCGTTGATGACTATCAGGTCTGGCCCGGCCGGATTGACGACAAGAAACTCGACAAGCTGCACTCCATTGTGGGTATCCCTCTTAAATCCGACCAGGAAGTAGTGGGAGTTATCGGTCTTGCTCATGTGGATGACAACCGCTCTTTTAGCACAGAGGATGTTACAGTTCTTGAGCGTTTTGCCGCCCTGGCACTGATTGCCCTGGAAAAAGCCAGGTTGTATGCAGACGTTCGCCGGGAGCTGGCCGAGCGCAAGCGGGCCGAGGATGTGCTGCGCCAAAGCGAAAGCCGGTACAGGATTATGCTGGAGTCTTCGCCCGATCCTATCGTGGTCTATGACATTAATGGGGTGGCAACCTATGTCAATCCCGCTTTTGAGGATACTTTCGGCCTTTCGCGCAATGATCTTCTGGGCAAGCGGATCGATTTCGTACCGGAGGAAAGCTGGCCCGAGACCCGGGATGCCATTGAGAAGATGCTGGCCGGCCAGACCATAAGCATGTTTGAAACCCGGCGCCTTACAAAAGACGGCAGGGTGCTTGACGTGCAGCTCAGCTCCACTTTGTACAGGGGTTCAGACGGCAGGCCCGCCGGCAATATAGTTACTCTCCGGGATATAAGCGCCCAGAAAATAGCGGAAAGAGAACTGCAGACCTATCGGGACCATCTTGAGGAGCTGGTTGCAAGGCGTACTGCAGAGCTGGAGCAGGCCAACCTGAAGCTTGAACAGCAGGTCGAGGAGCGCAGGCGCACCGAGCGATCCCTTCAGCGTCATCAAAAAGATCTGCGGGCCCAGTCACTTCATCTCGAGGAGGTAAACACAGCCCTTCGGGTTTTGCTCAAACAGCGCGAGCAGGACCAAAGGGAGCTTAGCGAAACAGTTCGCAGAAACGTTCAGGAACTGGTCAGCCCTTACCTTGAAAAGGTTATCAATACACGCCTGGATAACCGCCAGAAATCCTTGCTGCAGATCCTTGAGATCAATCTTGAAAATATTATTTCCCCGTTTATAAACAGGCTCACGGAAAAGATGGGAACACTTACCCCCATGGAAATGCGTGTAGCCGATTTGATAAAAGCTGGCAAGACCAACAAGGAGATTGCCGAATTGCTGCTTATTTCAAAAAACACCGTGCTGTTTCACCGTCACAATATCCGCACTAAGCTTCAAATCAAAAACAAAAAAATCAACCTCAGGGCTCATCTGCTTTCCTTTGAAAAGTAGTGGTTAATGCCCGCTATTTTACTGCTATTCTGTTTGCTTGACTTTTTTGGATGCCAAAGGCATTTTTAAACTCAAGGCAGCATTTCTTTCAATCACCCCAAGTGTCGAGACTGATATGCCTAACCTTAAAGTTTCAGATGTTACCCTCACCTTTGGCGGCCTGCATGCGCTTTCCGGCGTTAACATGGATGTTAAAGCCGGCCTGATCACATCAATTATAGGTCCCAACGGCGCCGGGAAAACCAGCCTGCTAAACTGCATTTCCGGGTTTTATCACCCAACCAGCGGAGAGATCCATTACAACGGCCAGCGTCTTACAAAATCGTCTCCTCACCAGGTTTCCAAAATCGGTATTGCCAGGGCCTTTCAGAACCTGGAATTGTTTCGGGGTCTTTCTGTGTTAGATAACCTCATGCTTGCCCGTCACCAGAATCTTTCTTACGGCCTGCTCCATGCCCTGGCTTTTTTCGGCAAGGCCTCCCGGGTGGAGGCCGAAAACCGGGAACATGTAGAAAAAATAATAGATTTCATGGAGCTGGAGGCTTATCGCAAGCAGACTGTGGGCAATTTGAGCTACGGGGTGCAAAAAAGTGTTGAAGTGGCCCGCGCCCTGACCCTGGCTCCTCAGATGATTCTGCTCGATGAGCCCATGGCAGGGATGAATATCGAGGAAAAAGAAGATATGGTCCGGTTTATTTTTGACATTAAAAATGAATGGGAAATCACAGTGATTTTAGTGGAGCACGACCTGGGTGTTGTCATGGATATTTCAGATCAAATCTATGTACTTGATTTCGGAGAAGTTATCGGCTCAGGAGATGCAGAACAGGTGGCTTCCAATCCCAAGGTAATCGAGGCATATATCGGAGAAGAGTAAACAGGTATGGAAAACAGAGATCATCTTCTTGCCTACAGCATTCCGCAGCTTCTGCGCTGGCGGGTCAATACCAGCGGGAATCGCACTGCATTGAGGGAAAAGGACTTCGGCCGGTGGATTTCCTACAGCTGGGACCAGTATTACGACTATACCCGAAAAGCAGGTATGGGCCTTAAGAAGATCGGATTTGAAAAGCAGGATAAGGTTGCCCTGATCTGTGACAACATTCCGGAGGTTTTGTTTGTGGCTATCGGGGCCCAGGCCGTGGGGGGGATATCAGCGGGTATTTACCAGACAAGCCTTCCCGATGAGATCGCCCAGATTATTGAATACCTGGACGTGAGCGTGGTTTTCTGCTCCGACCAGGAGCAGGTGGACAAGGTGCGTGAAGTCCGGCAGCGGATTCCGGGAGTCAGGAAGGTTATCTATGAGGACGACCGTGGCATGCGCAGCTACAGGTCAGATGACTGGTTCATGCATATCAAAGAGCTGTATGCCCTGGGTGAAGAAGCCTGCAGGCAGGAGCCGGATCTGTTTGAAAAGCTGGTTGATGAGGGAAGCCCGGATAATGTCTGCCATATGTGCCTGACTTCCGGGACCACCGGGCTGCCCAAGGGTGCAATGATGACCCACCGCAATTATATCAACATGGGCCTGCAGCTAACCGAAGTCGATCCATTGGAGCAGACAGACGAGTATGTATCGTTTCTTCCCTTTGCCTGGATCGGTGAGCAGATGAATTCCTTCGGGGTTGCCATGGCTACGGGAATCGCCATTAATTTTCCGGAATCGGTTGAAACCGCCATGGCGGATCTAAAGGAGATCGGACCGCATTTCATGTTCGGCGCACCACGCATCTACGAAACCATTCGCTCCCAGATCTGGCTTAAAATAGATGAATCATACCGCTTCAACAAGATTTGCTACAATTATTTCATGAAAATCGGAGAAAAAGCAGCCCGCTACCGGATGACCGGCCGGAAACAGCCCCCTTTGCTGCGTCTTGTTTCCTGGTTCGGCGATGTGATCATGTTCAGGCCCCTTGTCAACCAGATCGGTTTCCGCCGGCTGCGCCGGGCCTACACCGGGGGGGCGGCTTTGGGCCCGGAGCTTTTTACATTTTATCAGGCAATCGGGGTTAACCTGAAGCAGATCTATGGTCAGACCGAGATTACCGGAATAGCCTACATGCACAGAGATGGTGACGTGCGGCCTGACACTGTGGGAAAACCTCTTCCCAAGACGGAATTTCGCATATCCGAGCAGGGTGAGATTCTTTCAAAGTCTGATTCGGTTACAGCTGGTTATTACAAACAGCCGGAAAAGACCGCCGAGCTGATCGAAAACGGGTGGCTTCATTCCGGCGATGCCGGCTATATCGATGAAAACGGCCACCTGGTGGTCATTGACCGGGTCTCTGATGTCATGCACAACAGCGGCGGGGAGATGTTTAGCCCAATGTTTCTGGAAAACCGCCTCAAATTCAGCCCGTATATCAAGGAGGCGGTGGTATTTGGCGATAAACGCGATTACGTGGCCGCCCTTATAAACATCGATCCCATCGTGGTCGGCAAATGGGCCGAGGACCGGGGAATATCGTTTTCAACTTTTATGGATCTTTCAGCCAGACCCGAAGTGGCCGAGCTGATCCTTGCCGAAATAATCAAAATAAATCAAAAGGCTGAAAAAGAGCATTTCAGGATTCACCGCTTTGCAATTTTATACAAGCTACTGGATGTCGATGACGGGGAATTGACCAAAACCGGCAAGATCCGCCGTCAGTTTGTCCGGGAAAAATATCTGAATCTCTATGAAGCCCTATACGATGAATCGGTTTCAGAAAAAGAAGTAGAAGCTTTCTATCAGTATCAGGACGGCCAGACAGCCACTGTTAAAACCATTATTCGATTCTATACCATGGAAGAAAAGTTATGACTTATTTTTTTCAACTCGTGGTTTCCGGCATTGTGGTGGGCTCCATTTATGCCCTGGCGGCAATCGGCTTTGTACTCATCTACAAGTCAAGCCGGGTGCTAAACATCGCCCACGGCCAGATCATTGCAGCAGGTGCATATATTACCTATGCACTTACGGTGTGGTGCCAGATACCCATCTATATCTCTTTTGTGCTGAGTATGATCGTGACCTTTTTTCTGGCAATGAGTGTTGAGCGCATTTTTCTTCGGCGTTTGATCGGCGAGCCCATAATATCGGTGATCATGGTCACCATAGGCTTAATGTCAATTATCGACGGCTTGATTTATCTTACTCCGTTTGGCTCGGAAAATTTTTCATTCCCAGCTTTTTTGCCCACTGAACCTGTTGTTTTTGCAGGAATATATATTTCCTATACCCAGATTGTGGGTGTGATAATAACATTTTTGCTCATTGGTATATTTTCATGGTTTTTCAAAAAATCCACGGTGGGCATTTCCATGAGAGCTGTCTCAGATGATCAGATGGCCTCCATGTCCATCGGAATTTCGGTCCCCAGGGTTTTTGGACTTGCCTGGGCCTGCGCGGGCCTGACCGCTGCGGCAGCCGGCGGTATAATCGGCAATATCACGGGATTGAATTTTGAGACCCTGCATGCTTTCGGGATTATTGTTTTCCCGGTGGTGATTTTAGGGGGGCTTGATTCTCTTCCCGGGGCCGTGGCGGCCGGGATTATCATGGGGCTGATCCAGCAGTTTGCCAGCGGCTATCTTGACGGCAACTTCGGGTTAAACGGCACTGCCAATCTGCTGCCCTATATTATCTTGCTGGTGATTTTGTTGTTTAAGCCACATGGCTTGTTTGGCACTCACGAAATTGAACGGGTGTAACTTATGTCAGCAAATCGTTGGTTTGCCACAGGCAATTATTTTACAACCTACAGGGAAGAGCAGCGGATTTTTTCCACTCACCTGGACCGGCTTGTGTTTTGTCTGTTCTTGACCGCATTTTTCGTCTGGCCGTTTTTTATCGACCTGAGCACCAAGTACATGCTGGTTTTAGACAATATCCTGATTGCGGTAATTGCTGTTTACGGCCTGAATCTGGTGCTTGGATTCGGCGGTCTGATCTCGGTGGGTCATGCGGCATTCGTGGGTGTTGGAGCCTATACAGTGGCATCTTTGGCCGGAGTCATTGGCGAGCAGCACATGCTTATTACCCACGGATGGCCTTTGATGATAATAGGCGCCGGACTAATGGGGGCGATTTTCGGCCTGATAGTGGGCCTGCCGGCCCTGAGGCTGAGACATCTATACCTGCTCATGGCAACGCTTTCCTTTCAGATGATATTTGAATGGACGATAGGATTCTTGAACTTTTTTAACCAGGGGCAGTTTATCTACGTGGGCCGGGTACACTGGCTTACCGGGGAAGTGGGAAGAAATGAGCATTATCTGTTTTGGTATTATGTGCTTTTGGTAACAGTTGTTATATGCGGCTTCGGGGTGCGCAACCTGCTGCGCACGCGCTACGGGAGGAGCCTGGTTGCGGTTCGCGACAATGACCGGGCAGCCGATGCCATGGGCATGCATCCTGGCCTGGCAAAGGTTTTTGCCTTTGGCCTGGCTGGTTTTTTTGCAGGCATTGCCGGAGCCATGCAGGCTTACCTGGACCGGGGTGCGGGGTTTGAAACTTTTACCCTCCATGAGTCGATTCAGTATCTGGCCATGACAATAGTGGGTGGCATGGGTCAGCTTACAGGCTGTTTTTTCGGCCCTGCGGCCATTGAAATCCTGGATCTGCAAATGGAGCACCTGGCCGAATGGGCCGGCCACATACTGCCCTCTGCCCTGGATCTGGCCACTGGCCTGCGCCCTTTGAGTTTTGGTCTGGTCATCGTGTTGTTTTTGATGTTTGAGCCGCGCGGTATTGCCAACTGGTGGCGAATTCTGCGCACTTATTTAAAACTCTGGCCGTTTAGGTACTGATCCGGCCCGGGATGTTTATCAAGGGGGATGAGCATCCCCTGAAATCAACCAAAGCAAGGAGGGGGAAATGAAGTCATTGAAATTTACCACCTGCATAATGGTGGCAGCAGCAGTCTTGATGATGGCTCTGCCGGTTTCAGCCGTTGCCGGCAATGTTTACAAGCTTGGTCTTTCTCTGGCCATTACGGGTCCGACCTCGGATGCGGGCAATCCTTATGCCAAGGGAGTGGAAGATTATTTCCGTTATGTAAATGATATGAAACTGCTCGGTGATGACACCATTGAATGCACCATCCGGGATGACAAGTATGAAACTTCCATTACCAAGCGCAATTTCGAAGAATACCTGGACATGGGCATTGTCTTTTATCTAAATTATTCAACAGGCAGCACCCTTGCGTTGAAAAGGGATTTTGACGAGGTGAAAATGCCCACCATGCCGGCATCTTTTCATGCCGGCAACATTGAGGGCTCTGACTACATTTTTCTGCCCATTGCCTCCTATTCCGCCCAGGCCATCGGCCTGGCAGAGTATCTGGTAAGAAAACATGAGGGCAAAACTCCCAAGGTGGCCATGTTTATCCATCCTTCTGCCTTTGGCCGCGGACCGGTGGAAGATATTGAAAAAAGCATCAAGGCCGGCCTGGATATTGAAATCGTTGAAGTAGTGGAGCACGGACAGGATCTTGACAACACGGCCATGCTCCAGCGCTGGAAAAGCAAGAACGTGCAGTACGTCATTTCCCAGACCGTGCAGTCGCCGGTGGCAGGGATGTTAAAGGACGCCAGCCGCCTTGGGCTGGTGGCAGGAAAATTTGGTGAAAAGGACAAGATTACGTTTCTCGGTGCCCATTACACAGGCGGCAATGACTTAATAGCCCTTGCCGGGGATGCAGCCGAGAATTTTTACTGGACTACCTCTTATATTGTTACATCAGAGCCGGGTGCGGGGGCAGACGCACAGCTTGCACTGGCAAAACGCTACGGCAGGGATGACAAGGCGGCCAATTCCCACAACTACGCAAACGGTGTGATGGTGGCCCAGGTGGCCGCAGAAGCAATACGCCGGGCCAAGGCCAGGGGTAATGAAATCAACAAGGAGACTCTTTATCAGGAAATGCTTGAAATGAACGGCATGAATGCCTTTTACCCTGTGACCACCGTGGGCCCGGTGACTTATTCCAAAGACGATCACCAGGGGGTTGATACCCTGCAGTTGTATGCCGTCCAGGATGGTGAGTTCAGGGCTGTGGGCAAGCCTTTTATTCCGGAATATACAGAAAAGATAAAGAAGTAGAGTAAAAAACAGGCTGAAGGCGGATCCGTAAAGGCTTGACCTGCGGTCCGCCTTTGGTGCCAATCGATTAATCGCGGGTATTAATGCTCATGGATGAAAAAGCCAACGGACACCTGCTGGAAGTCAACAATATAGAGGTGGTCTACAACGACATTGTTCAGGTATTAAGGGGTGTAAGTCTGCATGTCCACGAAGGCGGCATTGTAGCGCTTCTGGGGACCAACGGCGCGGGCAAAACCACCACGCTGCGGGCAATAAGCGGGTTGCTCAAGCCTGAAAACGGCCATATCCGCGACGGCTATATCAGGTTTCAGGGCAAAGACATTACAAATGTTTTAGGAACTCATGTAGTGCGGCTCGGTGCGGTGATGGTGCCTGAAGGGCGCCATATTTTCAAACACCTGACCGTGGATGAAAACATAAGGGTGGGATCCATTACCCGCAAGGACGGTCAGCAGAAAATCCGCGAAGATCATGAACTTATGTACCGGCATTTTCCCCGGCTTTACAATATCACCAACCGGCTTGCCGGCTATTGCTCCGGCGGCGAGCAGCAGATGATAGCCATTGCAAGGGCTTTGATGGGTGCGCCCCGAATGCTCATGCTAGATGAGCCGTCCCTCGGACTGGCACCGCTTTTGGTAAAGGAAATTTTTGAAAATATCGTGCTGATAAACAAGCAGATGAACACTACCATTCTGGTCGTGGAGCAGAATGCCAGGATCGCCCTTGAGGTTTCCAGTTACGCCTACATCATGGAATCGGGCAAGATCGTGCTGGAAGGCCCCTCTGAACAGTTGAAAAACAACCCGGATGTAAAGGAATTTTACATGGGTCTGACCCAGGGCGGCGGACGCAAGTCCTTTAAGGAAATCAAGTCCTATAAGCGGCGCAAGCGCTGGATGTAGCCTGTAAACGCTCGGTTTAGGAAGGAATAAGGCAATGAAAATTCTGGTTGGATACAACGATACTGATGCTGCAAAGGCGGCTCTGGCCCTGGCTGGCGAGCATGCCCGGTTTTTCAATGCCAGCGTGCTGATCATGACTTCCATGGGCGGCGGCTCCAGTGAATCCATGGAGGAAATCGCCCGGGTTGAAAGCCGTCTGGTGGAGGCAAGTCAGTTGATCAAAGACAAGGGGGTTGAGTGCGAAATCCATCAACTGGCCCGGGGCATGACTCCAGGAGAGGATCTTGTCCGGTTCGCAGCGGAAAACGATATTGATCTGATCTTTGTGGGAATAAAGAAAAAGTCCAAGGCACAGAAAATTATTCTCGGCTCCACAGCCCAGTATATCATTTTAAAAGCACCATGCCCTGTGACCACCGTGAAGACCGTGAAGTGAGCAGAAGGGCAAGGAGCGGAAAACCGATGGCATAGGCTTTGTTTTTCAATTAATTTAAGCGGGGTAAACTGGAAAATCTCATGGGACTTTATGACTTTACATTCTATGATTTGATCTGCCGCAATGCCGCGGTATTTCCGTCCGAGCGGGCGTGGTACGAAGCCTGTGAGAAAAAAGTCCTGACATTTGCCCGGCTGAAAGAAAGGGTTGATTTGCTGGCCGGCGGGTTGAAGGCCGCAGGCATTGAAAAAGGAGACCGGATAGGCGTGCTGGGCAAAAACAGTACCGAGTATTTCCTGCTCTACGGAGCGGCTGCAGCCCTGGGCGCAGTGATGCTTCCGGTCAACTGGCGGCTGAGTGCCGATGAGGTTTGTTTTAACTTAAATGATTGCTCGCCAAAGCTTTTATTTGCAGACGCTGAATTCCAGGAGTTGATCCGGGAAAGGCTGATGGACTTGCTGTCTTTGAGCAAATGCTACAATTTAAAATCTGATGCCGGGAATTTCGGAACTTTTGCCTCCCTGTTGGATGCAGGGCCCGCCGGGGGCCTCGGAGCTGCCGGCAGTGAGGATTCTTTTGTAATAATTCATACTGCAGCCGTGGCAGGCCGGCCGCGGGGTGCTGTTTTAAGTCACTCCAATTTATTGTGCGCAGGACTTCACCTGGATTATTATTTTGGTCTATCTGAAAAAGATGTTCATTTAAGCATGCTGCCCCTGTTTCACGTGGCCGGTCTTTTCATGGCTGTTGCCGCATTTCAGGCAGGTGCTTTAAACGTGAACATGAACCGGTTTGATGCAGGCATGGCAGTCGGGCTGATTGAAGAATTCAGGGTGTCCCTGCTTTTTGATTTTCCCCCCATACTGGCTTCGCTTTTAAAAAGCGCAAAAGAAGAAAAAAAAGACATTTCATCACTTAAAACCGTTGCCGGACTTGGAACGCCGGAAGACATCAGTGAGTATCAGAAGGTGACCGGCGGCACCTATTATTGCATGTACGGCCAGACCGAAACAGCCATGCTGGCAACTATAGGCCGGTACAATGATGCGCCGGGTTCTGCAGGAAAGCCGGTTGTGCTCGCAGATGTACGCACAGTCGATGAGGCAGGCCGTTTTCTTGCTCCCGGTCAAGCCGGTGAGATTGTAATGAAAGGGCCCATGGTGTTTAAGGGGTACTGGAGCCTGCCGGAAGACAATGCTGAAACCTTTCGCGGAGGCTGGCATCATACCGGGGATAAGGGGCGTTTTGACGAAAACGGGTTTTTGTTTTACGCAGGTCGCATGCCGGAAAAGGAATTGATCAAACCGGGCGGAGAAAACGTTTATCCGGCAGAAGTTGAAAAAGTTATCCTGGAGCATCCGGCCGTGGAAATGACTGTTGTTTTCGGCGTACCTGATCTGAAATGGAAAGAAGGTATCAAGGCGGTATGCCTGTTAAAGCCCCGAGCCAGCCTGGATGCAGCCGAGCTTATCGAGTTTGTGGGCCGGCGCATAGCCAGGTATAAAAAGCCCCATCATGTTGAGATCGTAACCGATCTTCCCTTAAAAGACGATGGGACCCCTGACCGGGAAAAAATTAAGAACCTTTATTCAGGGTGACGCAGTAAATATCAATATCTGCGTTGTTCGGTATCTCCCCTCATAATTTCACGTAAGGCTAAGAACACTGTATTTTTAGATAATTGCGTGCATTGATCTCTGTCTTTTTATAAAGCCGCCTAAAAGCGGTTTTTTACAAGTTTTTCATTCAGGGGTTTCCTGATTTTCCTGATTTTCCTGATTTTCGGGTTTTTCTGATTTTTCCTGTGTTTCAAAGGGCATGTAGATATCCAGCTCCCCGCTGAATCCACGTTTAATCTTTGCATGGGGGTAGCGTTTTTCAAAAACCGTTACCATGGCCTTGTTTTCATTTAACACTGTTGCGGTAAAGGCCTTGTACTTGTTTTCCATTGCTATTTTTTCCAGCCTCTGGAGCATGTAGCTTCCCAATCCAAGGCCCTGGTGGTCCTCTTTGACAACAAAGGCAACTTCGGCCACATCCTTTTCCGCCTGACCGTAGGAGCCGATGGCTATAATTTCTTTATGCTTGCCGCGCTGGACTATGCCGATGATGGTCATGTTCTGGTGGTAGTCCACCGAGGCCCATTGTTTTTGAAGCATTTCCCGGGAAAAGATTTTGCGCCGGTAAAAAAAACGATAAAATACGGTACTCTCCTGCAGCGAGTAGTAGAAATTGCGGGTGGCAAATTCATCTGAAGGCAAAAGAGGCCTGAACTCAACGGTTTTGCCGCTTTCAAGCTCCATGTGGGACTTATAGTTTTCCAGAAACATGAGATCCTGATTGCTGGGCGGGATCTGGTCGCCGAATATGTAATGCCGCTTCTTGGCTTCTTCAATTAGCCATTCGCGAAACTTGGGATGGGCTATTTGGGCCAGCTCCATGACACGCTGGTATATTCCTTTGCCGTGCAGTTCGGCAATCCCGTATTCTGTTACCACAACATCCACGTCGCCCCGGGTGGTTGCAACGCCTGCGCCTTCGCTCAGGTGAGGCACAATGCGCGATACCTGGCCCTCCTGGGCAGTTGAGGGAAGGGCGATTATGGAAAAACCGTTTTTTGACATTTTGCTGCCCCGGATGAAATCCACCTGATCACCGATGCCGCTGTAAAATATATACCCTTTGGAGTCCGTGCAGATCTGGCCGGTCAGATCGATTTCAAGGGCTGAACTGATTGAGATGAGATTATCGTTTTTGGCTATAATGTTTGGATCGTTTACAAAATCGGCCTCCCGGAAGTAAAACATGGGGTTGTTGTCCATGAATTTATAGAGCTGTTCTGATCCCATGCATAATGAAGTTACCACGCGGTTGGGCAGATATGATTTTTTCTTGTTTGTTATGACATTTTGTTCAAACAAGGGGAGAAACCCATCGGTGATAACCTGGGTGTGGATACCCAGATCTTTTTTGCCGGCCAGATGGGGAAGGATGTTATTGGGCAGGTGGCCGAAGCCCACCTGCAGAGTTGAGCCATCGTCGACCAGCTGATTGATGTATTTTGAGATACGCTCAACGATTTCCTGATTTTTGGCATTGGGCAGGGCTGCAACAAGGGGTTCTTCATATGGAACCAGAAAATCTATATCATCCACATGCACAAACCCGTCACCCCATGTGCGCGGCATGCGCGGATTGACCTGGGCGATTACAAGGGGGGCATTGTTCATGCCTGAAACCGTTATGTCCACGGAAATACCCAGGCTGCAGTAGCCGAATCTATCCGGGGGGCTTACCTGCACCAGGGCAACATCCAGGCCGATCTGCCGGGTGTTGAACAAATCCGGGATCTGGGAAAGGTAGGCCGGAAGATAGTCTATCTTTCCCTCAAAAGCCGCCTGTCTCATGTGCAGGCTTATAAAAAAAAGCTTCAGGGAAAACCGGGTGGTAAAGTACGGATCATTTATATACTGGGCAAAAGTTGAAGACAGCATCTGATAGACCACTATGTCCTGGATGCCTTCGTCTTCTACCATGGCGCGGATCAGCTGCTGGGGCTCCCCGCAGCCCGTCCCTATGAAAATCCTGCTGCCGTTTTTGATTTTTCTAACAGCATTTTCAGGCGACAGAAGCTTATCAGGGCAGTATTTTTTCAGATCCATATCTGTTTTTCTCCTTATGTGTTACCGTCGATCATATCGGCTTGATTATAAATGACTTTCCCAGAAACCGGCACCAGGGTCAAGAAATAATCTCCTGAAAAAAATCATGAGACAAAAAAAGCGGTGTTTTTATAAATCATCAACTATGCTATGGTAAAAACATTGTTTATTTGGTTCCTGGCCATTTGCCAAAGGAGGAAGGCATGAAAAATACCGCCCATTTTGCTTTCTGGCCCAAAAGAGTTCCCCGGGAACTGGTCTATCCAAGGGTGCCGGTTTTTGAATTTCTGGAAACCTCGGCCCGCAGGTACCCTGACAGTCCTGCAATCCTGTATTACGGCTCGGTTATTTCCTACAGCCGTCTGCTGGATGAGATGCACAGGATGGCTGTAATGCTTTACGGAATGGGGGTTAAAAAAGGTGATAGGGTAGCATTGTATTTACAGAACACGCCCCATTTTGTAGTTGGTTTTTACAGTATTTTGCGGATCAATGCAGTGGTGGTGCCTGTCAATCCAATGCTTAACGAAAGAGAAGTGCTACAGCTTCTTGCAGACAGCGGCGCTGTGGCTGCCATAACCACTGCGGACCTGCAACACAAGCTTATAAATGTTAAGGAGCAAAGCCAGCTCAGCAATATCATCGTAGGCTGCTATGCTGATTATCTGCCCGAAAAACCTGAGCTGCCCGTTCCTGAAGCCATGCAGGCCGATCCGCAAATCGACACAGAAAATGTCTTGCCATGGAAACGTTGCCTGGAAAATACAGATGCTGACCTGCCGCTGCCGGAGACGGGTTGTGAGGACATGGCCATGCTGCCTTACACCTCCGGCTCCACGGGAGTGCCAAAAGGCTGTGTGCACACTCATGCCACGATTATTTCCAATACAGTGAGCTCGGCGGTCTGGCACAACATGGTGGCCGGCAATGTCATGCTTGCCACCCTTCCCCTGTTTCATGTCACCGGCCTGGTCCACAGCATGCTGGCTCCTGTATATGCAGGGGCGACAATGGTCATGCTCACCCGTTGGGACCGCCAGGCGGCAGTTTCAGCCATTGAACATTACAGATGCACCCACTGGACAAATATTACCACCATGGTTGTTGATATATTAAATGATCCGGACATAGGCAGCCGGGATTTGAGCTCTCTTATGATTATCGGAGGAGGCGGTGCCCCCCTGCCCGAGGCTGTGGGCAAAAAACTTTTTGATCTTACCGGTCTGCAATACGTGGAAGGCTACGGAATGACCGAAACCATTTCCCAGACCCATTTTAATCCCCCGGACCGGCCCAAGCTGCAGTGCATCGGAATTCCGGATTTCGGAGTGGATGCCCGCATCATTGATCTCGATACAGCCGGGGAGCTTGGCCCGGAAAAACAAGGAGAGCTGGTAATAAACGGCCCGGAAGTCATGGAAGGCTACTGGAACAGGCCTGAGGAAAACGAAAAAACCTTTGTATCTATAGACGGCAAGCTGTTTTTGCGAACAGGCGATATTTGCTACATGGATAAGGAAGGCTATTTTTATATAGTGGACCGCAGCAAGCGCATGATAAATGCTGCCGGCTACAAGGTCTGGCCAACAGAGATAGAAGGGGTGCTTTATCAGCATCCGGCCATATCCGAGGCCTGTGTAATTGGTGTTTGCGATCCTGTGAGGGTGGAAAACGTCAAGGCTTTTGTTGTTCTGGCAGGAGGGTATGAAGGCCGGGTGTCTGAACAGGACATAATCGACTGGGCCAAACAGCAGATGGCTGCCTATAGGTATCCCCGCATGGTTGAGTTTGTGGAGCAATTGCCCAAAAGCGGGACCGGGAAAATACAGTGGCGCCAGCTCCAGGATAAGGAAAGGCAGAAAGCTGCGAAAAAGGTAAGTGAATAATATTCGGTAATATCGAACAAAAGTTTGTATTGACGAAAGTCAGGCTTTTGGATTATAAAATTCGACGGCTTCTTAAAAACCGGTTTTCAAATGGAAAGGGGGTGGTAGTAGTCTTCTGAAAGATTTTAAATATAATGGCAGCAGTTTTTATAATGCCACACACAGACCCCGAAACCACAAGGAGGATTGACATGAAAAAGACAGTGACCGGTTTGATGACTTTTTTGCTGATTTTTGCAGGGGCCCTTTCCATGGGTGCCCAAAAAGTCACAGCCGATGACGTGATCACATGGAAAGCGCCATGCCACTGGCCTTCGGCAAGTGTTTCATTCAAAGACAGCCTGCAGGCCGTAGCCGATATTGTAGAGGAAAGAAGCAACGGCAGATTTATAATCGAGCCCCAGCCTGCCGGTTCTGTGATTCCCGGACCCCAGACTTTAAGCGCAGTCAAAAGAGGCATGTTTCCTATTGGTGTAACCTCATCGGCTTACGACCTTCAGGAAATACCCATTTTAAATGTGGTCGCCGGGCCTCCCTTAAACTTTGCAAACGTGTGGGAAGGAGTCTACTTCCATCAATGGATGGGCTTTGAGGATATGGTCAAGGAGCATTTTAAGAAAGAACACGGGATGCTGTTTTTCACTGACAAGATCTATACAACAGAATTGTCCCTGAAAAAACCGGTACGCTCCTTTGATGATTTCAAGGGTCTTAAGCTGCGTTCATCGGGTATTTTGCAAAAATACCTTACCTCCATTGGCGCTGCAGCCCAGATGATTCCAGGCGGGGACGTTTATGCCGCCCTGGCATCGGGTATGATGGAAGGAGCCCATTGGGGTGCAGTCCAGGGAAGCAGCAGCATGAAATTTTATGAAATCAATAAATACCACCTTCGCCCGCCTTTGAATATAGCGGCCACAGATATCTGGCTGATCAACCAGAAAGCCTTTGACAAGTTGCCCGCCGACCTTCAGGAAATACTTGTAACCACCCTGGAAGAGCATTTCTGGAAAAGGACCAATCAGTATCAGTACCTAGAAGAGCTGGCACTTGCAAAAGTCCAGCAGCAAGAAGGTGTCGAGCTTATTACCATGCCTTCCGGGGAATTTGCCAAAATGCAGCAGGCGGCCATGAAAATCTGGGATGATGTTGCTGAAAAATCCCCGGAATGCGCCAAGGCCATTGAAATGATAAAGGATTTTAACCGCAAGATGGGCAGGATTGAATAACGGCGGCAGCCTTCCGGTATAACCCCGGGAGAATAATTGATTTTTAAACTCTCATCTGTCCCCGTCATGTTTTCAGCTCCGAAAAACATGGTGGGGACAGACAGGCTAATAAATGCGGGGAGATGGCCATGCGCCTGGTTTTTGAAGTCCTCAAACTGGTTGACGCCTTAAACGACTGGCTGGGAAGAATCCTGGCCTGGGCCGTTTTGCTGATGTTTGTACTTGTGTTAAGCGAGGTGATCCGCCGGTATTTTTTCAACGCTCCCACGGTATGGGGCCAGGAGCTCACCCAGCTGACCTTTGGAGTCTACGTATTTCTGGCCGGGGGACACATCCTCAGATGGGGAGGGCATGTAAACGTTGATATCCTCTACACCAAGCTCAGCGCCAGGGGCAGGGCATTTGTTGACATTTTGACTTCGGTTCTGTTCTTTTTGTTCTGCGGCATGCTTCTGTATTACGGCGGAGAGTTTGCCATGCATTCCATATCTTTCTGGGAGCATTCCAATTCGGCATGGGGCCCGCCTCTTTGGCCCTTTAAACTCATGATTCCCGTGGGGGCAGCATTACTGGTTTTGCAGGGGATTGCCAAATTAATCCGAGACGTTTATACTCTGGTTACCGGCACGCCCTTTTTCTCCGAAGATTTAACTGAAAAGGAAGCGGTATGAGCATAGAAATCCTTACACTTCTGTTTTTCGGGTCACTTCTGATTTTTCTGCTGCTCGGACTGCCGCTTACTTTTGTTTTAGGCGGTGTATCCATCGTGTTTCTGTATTTCACATCCGATATAGGCATGATGTACATGATCGCCATGCAGGCCTGGAATGCCATGAATAAGTTCGTGCTGGTGGCAATACCGCTTTTTATATTCATGGCCATGATTCTTGAAAAATCCGGGACAGCCGAAGACCTCTACGAGATGATGTATGTCTGGTTCGGGTCCTTAAGAGGCGGTCTGGCTATAGGAACCGTTGGCATCTGCGCCATATTTTCAGCCATGTGCGGAATTTCCGGGGCCGCAGTGGTCAGCATGGGGGCAATTGCTCTTCCTTCCATGCTCAAGTACAAATACGACAAGCTCATTGCCGTGGGCTGCATCAACTCGGGGGGCGGCTGGGGCATACTGATTCCTCCCAGCATTATAATGATACTCTATGCCATAATCACCGGAGAATCCGTGGGCAGGCTGTTTGCCGGGGGCGTTTTTCCGGGGCTTCTTTTGTTTGTGCTGGTTTCGCTTTATATAGGTATCAGGTGCTATTTTCAGCCTCACCTGGGACCGCCCATACCCCCGGAGGAGAGGGGGGACTGGGGCCGCAGACTGCGAACACTTAAGGCCGTTATCCTTCCTTCCATGATAGTGGTGATGGTGCTGGGCTCAATTGTATTCGGGATCGCCACTCCCACCGAGGCCGCCGGTGTCGGGGTTCTGGGTGCTTTGATTTCCGGATTGGTCTACAGGCAGCTCAATATTTCCCTGCTAGGTGCAGCAGCCTTGAGAACTTTTCGGTTAACAGGCATGATCGTGTGGATTCTGTTTGGCGCCTATTGTTTCACGGCCGCCTACCACGGCATGGGTGCGCCAAAGCTCATCGAGGATCTGATGGCCTATATACCCGGCGGGCCCTGGGGCACCATTATTTTTATGCAGGCAATCATTTTCCTGCTGGCAATGGTTCTGGACCCGGCAGGCATTATGATGATCTGTGTTCCCATATTTGTTCCGGTGGTCGAGTCCATGGGATTTGATCCCATATGGTTCGGGATTCTTTTTATCATTAACATGGAAATCGGCTACATGACCCCGCCTTTCGGGTTTAACTTGTTTTACATGAAAGGGATCGTGCCGCCGTCAATAACAATGATTGATATTTACAGGTCGGTTATTCCCTTTACGATCGTGGAAATTGTAGGCCTTGTTATTGTGATGGTTTTTCCTCAAATAGTGTTGTGGCTTCCCAATAAGCTGTTTTAAAAAAAGCCCGGGTGCCTTTAAAACCTTGGATCAGTCTAAACTGATCAATTGTAAAGTTTTTAGATGGCGCCGCCAATAGTAAGGAGCAGATCCGTGTCTGAAGCGCTTTCGATCCTGATGATGGGAGTTTTTCTTTTTGCTGTCTATATCATGAGCCGCGGATTCAAGGTCCGGGCAGCGCATCGGGCAGGCAGGGGTATTGTCCGGGAGCTGGAAAACCAGGGTGCCCATGGTCCGGATTCGGCCGTGGCCCTTGGGGGCATTCAAAGAAATCTGCTTCGGGCGGGGCTGCGCACTTTTCGTCCGGAAGGATTGCAGGTGCTGATGCAAAACGACGTGGTGGAAATGACCCATGACAATAGATATTATCTTAAACGCTCAGTTTAAAAAGTTCTATGGGCGATTTTAACATGTGCGATAAAAAGGATTTTTGATCAAGGCTCCACTGTTTCCATTATAGCCGGGAAGTAGCCCAACAGGCGTGATATTTCCGCTGCAGTGGAAAGCACCTCCCCGGCAAGGACTCCGGTCTGCTCTCCAAGTATCTGATTGACCGGGCCTGACAGGCTGATAGCGCCGGCTACCCTGCCCTGGCGGTCGAAAATCGGGGCTCCGATGCAGCCCAATCCCTGGACTGCTTCTTCCCGGTCTGTGGCGTATCCCTGCTGTCGTATGGTTTTAAGGTCTTCTATCAGTTTTTTTTTGACAGTTATGGTTAAAGGAGTAAAGGCGGTCATCTTGGTCCGGGAAAGGTACTGCCTGACTGTTTTGTCATCGAGAAATGCCAGGATGGCTTTGCCGATGCCCGAGCAGTAAGCATGGATGCGCGGGCCAACCTGGTGGGGGAGCACAGGCATTGGATTGGGGTGTGTATTTAAGGTTATGACCACGGAGCCCCCGTCCCAGATGCCGATGCGCGAAAGCTGCCCGGTGCGCCGTGAAAGCTGGTGGCATGGTCCGGCCGCTTTCTGGTTGAGTTCCAGGGTGCCTGCGAGCACAATGCCCAGTTCATGGATTTTTAATCCCAGCCGGTATTTTCGTGTCTGCTCGTCCTGGTTTAGAAACCCATGGTCAACCAGGGTGCGGGTTAAGCCGTGCACTGTGCCTTTGGGCAGATCCATCAGCCGGCTTAATTCCGAGATGCCCAGCACCGGACGGCGATGGGAAAACAGGGTAAGAATTGTCAATGCGCGCTGGACGGATTGTACAGTCATTTTGAAAACTCCGTTCGATCATGGTGAATTTCTGGATGTTCTAAAATATCCATATTTAAAACAGCAGTCAAATTTTATCTAAAAGCTGAACATGGCGGTTCAGATTTTTTAATACTTTTGTTTGATAATGACGAACATTATTTGTCATTGACGAATGCAAGAGATTTGATTAGAAAAATTATAGGATCTAACCAAATCTCTTAATTAATTTAGATCGGAGAGTTATATGCAGATATACGGACCAGGTGAACTTCTCGATGATGTTTTGCAGACAGGTTTGTGCATAAGCTGCGGCGCATGTGTTCACTTATGCCCCTATTTTGCCACATGGCGGGGCAAAACCGCCATGATGTTTTCCTGCGACCGGAAACAGGGAAGGTGCCATGCCTTCTGTCCCAAGACAGAGGTTGATCTGGATCAACTTTCCAGTAAGGCAAACAATGCTGATTATACAGGGGCGCCCATGGGCGCTTACCAACAGGTCTTCATGGCCAGGGCCGGGGATAAATCAGGGGGAGGCGATTTCCAGGATGGCGGCACGGTTTCGGCCCTTGTCCGGTTTGCCCTGGAAACAGGCCGCATTGACGCGGCTGTACTTACAGGCAGAAACGGCTTGATGCCGTCTCCAGGCCTGGTAACCCATTCCGGGGAGGTAGCCGCATTTGCAGGGTCCAAATACACGGCAGCGCCAACCCTTGTGTCGTTAAATGACGGTATAAAGCAGGGGTATGGCCGGATGGGAGTGGTGGGAACCCCGTGTCAGATGACCGCAGTGGCTCAGATGCGGTCCAATCCGATGCAGGATTCGGATTTTTCCGATCCGGTGGCATTGACTATAGGGCTTTTTTGCACATGGGCATTGGATGCACGCGGGCTGCTGGCTTTTATGGAAAAGCGCGCGCCGGAAGAAGAAATCCTAAAAATCCGAATTCCACCGCCTCCTGCCGGAATTCTGGTGCTGGAAACCCAGAGCCGCACCATTGAAATCCCGCTTGATGATATTCGCTCTCTTGTGCCTGAAGGCTGCCGGGTCTGTCCTGACATGACCGCAGAGTGGGCCGATGTTTCCGTGGGTGCAATGGAAGGAGAAGATGGCTGGAACACCCTGGTGGTACGCAGTGAAAAGGGATTGAAGCTCGCAGAAGATGCAGCCTCTGCCGGATACATAGTGCTGGCTGATTTTCCTGAAACCAGCCTTTCCCATCTAAATACTGCAGCAGCGGCCAAAAAGAAGCGTGCCTTTGACCGGGCATGCAGCCAGGGCCTGGTCAATACTGAAAAAGGCGGAAGGGCTGTTTTAAGGGTCAACAAGCAGGCCCTTGAAAAAATGATTTCCGAGCCGGGAGGAATCCATGAGTGAACTGATTGAAGGCAAGCCGGGACAGCGTTATCTGTTGATGGGAAACCAGGCCATTGCCCGGGGCGCCCTGGAGGCCGGCGTAAGCGTTGCTGCCGGATATCCGGGCACGCCGTCATCTGAGATCATTGAAAATCTGGCTAAAGTGGCCGATGAGGCCAATATGTACGTGGAATGGTCGTCTAACGAAAAAGTGGCCGCAGAAGTTGCCGCTGCAGCATCCTTTGCCGGACTTCGCTCCCTTTGCGTGATGAAGCAAAACGGGGTGAACGTGGCCTCTGATTTTCTGCTCCACCTGGTCGGCGGGGGAACCAGGGGCGGCATGGTTATTGTGCCATGTGATGATCCAGGCGCGTTGTCCTCGATTAACGAGGGCGAATCCAGGCATTTTGCACGCATGCTGGAAATCCCTCTGCTTGAGCCGGGCGATTTTCAGGAGGCCAAGGACATGGTTAAATGGGCCTTTGAGCTTTCCGAGCAGATCGGCAACCTTGTAATGCTCAGAAGCGTTACCCGTCTGTCGCATGCAAGCGGGAGCGTAAAGCTCGGGGCTTTGCCTGAAAACCGGCCCCGGGCACGTTTCCGGCATGGCGGTTTTGTTCTTGATCCGCAAGAAGGTGCTGTCACCAGTGCGCCTGTGGCATACAAGCATGTTCTTCAGCAGGAAAAGCTTGAAAAGGCGGAATCGCTTTTTGAAGATTGTCCTTTTAACACTTACACCGGCCCCGAAAATCCGGAGCTGCTGGTAATTACTTCAAGCGCCTGCAATCTCTACTGCCGGGAAGCCATTGAAATTCTTGGAGTCTCTGACCGCGCAGGTCTTCTCAAGCTTGGCACCACATGGCCTCTGCCAAAGAAACTGATCCGCACGCATCTGGAAAACTGTTCAAAAGTCCTTGTGGTCGAAGAGGTCATCCCGTTTCTGGAGGAAAACCTCAAGGTCCTGGCAGCTGAGCTGGCCATGGAAATCGGGCCCAGAACCATTTTTGCCAAGCGCGACAAAACCATTCCCTCTGTTGGGGAAATGAATCCTGATTACGTGATTGCGGCCCTTGTCAAGATATTTGATCTGTCTTATGAGGCAGCGCCCGCAGATTACGTTGAAAAAGCCGGTCTGTGTGTTATGGCCGGCGCGCCGGGCCGGGATCTGACATTCTGTCCGGGATGTCCTCACCGGGCCTCGTACTGGACACTGCACAATGTACTGGCCTTAGACAACCGTGATGGGTTTATATGCGGAGATATCGGCTGTTATTCCCTTGGCATGCGCGAGACCGGATATTACGCCTTAAAAACCATGCACGCAATGGGTTCGGGCACGGGCCTGGCAAGCGGTTTCGGCAAACTGGACCAGTTCGGCATGGACCAGCCCATTGTGGCAGTGTCCGGAGATTCGACCTTTTTCCATTCGGTAATTCCGGCCCTTGTCAATGCCGTGCATTACAATGCAGATATTACCCTGGTGGTTTTTGACAACAGCGGCACTGCCATGACAGGTTTTCAGCCCCACCCGGGTCTGGAAGTCGATGCCATGGGCCACGATGCTCCGTCCATTGATATTGAATCCGTGTGCCGTGCCGTGGGAGCTCAGACTACAGTGTGCGATCCTTTTGACATGGAGTTAACCCGTGATATACTGCTGGAAAAAATAACCGGGAAAAACGGGGTCCAGGTGCTTATTTTCAAACAGAGCTGTGCATTAAGCCCCGAGAAAAAGGGCAAGCCCCGATATGAGATGCACCTGGATGAAAACATATGCATTGGCGAAAACTGCGGGTGCAACAAGCTTTGCACCCGGGTGTTTAAATGTCCGGGGTTAAACTGGGATGAAAAAAATCAACACGCGCGCATCGACGAGGTCATCTGTGCCGGCTGCGGAGTATGCGCCTCTGTTTGTCCGACCGGAGCCATCACGAAAAAAGAGAGGGCCTAGAATATGACGGCAGCCGCCAATCTTTTAAGCGATCCGTTCAATCTGGTGATCACCGGTGTGGGGGGGCAGGGCAATGTACTGGCTTCCCGGGTGCTGGGCAGCATGCTGACTCAAAAAGGCTACAGCGTTACCATCGGGGAAACATTCGGGGCCTCCCAGAGGGGCGGCTCGGTAATGAGTCATTTGCGGATTTCTTCAAAAGGCACCTGGTCTCCCCAGATTCCAAAGGGAAGAGCCCACGTGGTAGTTTCCCTGGAGCCCACCGAGGCCCTGCGGGTGCTTTACGAATACGGCAACCCGGATGTATATGTTTTGTGCAACACCCGGCCTGTGCATTCAATTGCCGTGATCTCGGGACAGTTTAAATATCCGGAGCAGGACGAGCTTCGGCAGTGGATCCGGGATCTGTCTGCAAAAGCCTGGTTCCTGGAGGCAACCGGTGCTGCCATGGCCATGGGCAATGCCATTTTTGCAAATATCATGATGATCGGCGCACTTAGTGCCGCAGACATCCTGCCTGTTGATAAGGACACTTTCAAGGATGCTGTTTCTAATATGATGGCCGCAGACAAGGTTTCCGTAAATTGCGATGCCTTTGCCAGGGGTGCTGACATGCTGCTGGCAGAAGGCATCAGCGGGGCCTGACATGCATCAGGTTTCCCTTTTTGCTCCGTGCATTGTTGATCAGTGGCTGTCCGATATCGGCCGGTCCGTTGTAATTTTGCTGCGCAGCATCGGATGCCGTCCCTTTTTCCACAAAGACCAGACCTGCTGCGGTCAGGTACTTTACAATGCAGGACATGAGAGTCAGGCAAGAAAGCTGGCCCGGCGGTTTATTGAAATTTTTGAAAATGATCCCGTTATTGTCTGTCCCTCGGGGTCCTGCGTGCAGATGGTGCGCAGTCACTATCCGCTTTTGTTCGTAAATGAGCCTGAATGGAAAAAGCGGGCCGAAGCTGTGGCCGCCCGTGTTTTTGAGCTCTCCGAGTTTCTGGTCGACCAGGTGCGGATCACGGATGTGGGAGCCCGGTTTGCAGGTAAAGCAGCCTATCATGAGTCATGCAGTCTTTTATACGGCCTTGGTGTGTCAAAGCAGCCCAAAGCTTTGCTAAAAGGGGTCCGGGATCTTGAGCTTGTCGAAATGGAAGGATCAGACATATGCTGTGGATTCGGGGGGCGGTTTTCCATTGATTACCCTGAAATTTCAACTGCCATGGCCGCAGACAAGGCCCAATGGTTTACAGAAAGCGGAGCCGACGTGCTGGTAATGGGCGAGCCCGGATGTCTGCTGCATCTTTCCGGCTACATGAGCCGGCATCATCCGGAAAAAAAAGTCATGCACCTGGCCTCCTTTCTGGCTGAAAACCTGAAAAAGGCAGCGGGATGAAAATAAAAACCCACCAATACCGGCAGACAGCTGCCCGGGAGATGGCAGACGCCTATACACAGCGA